>DASSGK010000026.1:0-5230 GCA_035693505.1 Vicinamibacterales bacterium | reverse complement strand
GCCCGTCCTGCCCATCCCGCCTATCCTGCCTATCCCGCCTATCCTGCCTATCCCGCCTATCCTGCCTATCCTGCCTATCCTGCCTATCCTGCCTATCCTGCCCCTATGATCCGCCTTCTCGCCATCGACATCGATGGCACGCTGCTCGACAGCCGCGGACGGCTTCCTGACGCTCATCGCGATGCATTGATCGACGCGTCGGCGCGGGGAGTCGAGGTCGCGCTGGTCACCGGCCGCAGCTTTCATTTCACGACGGCGGTGATCGATCGGCTGCCGATTCCCCTGACGCTGATCGTGAACAACGGCGCGGTCGTGAAGCGCAAGGACGGAACGACCGAGCTGTCTCACGTGCTCGATCGCGATGCGGCGCGCCATATCCTCGACGAGACGCGCCATCTCGAGGACAGCGTCGCCGTCGTCTTCGATCGGCGCGACGAGCGCCAGATCGTGTTCGACCGCATGGACTGGTCGCATCCCAACCGCCGCGGCTACTACGAGAAGAACAAGGCCTTCATCGCGGAGGCGCCCTCGCCGCTGCGTGACATGCTGACCGAGGATCCGATCCAGATCATGTTCAACGGCAGCGTGGAGCCGATGCGGGCGCTCGTCGCGTCACTGCGGGCGATGCCGATCGCGGATCGGTTCGCTGTCGCGATCACCGAGTACGTGCCGCGCGACTTCTCGCTGGTGGATGTCAACGGCGCCGGCTGTTCCAAGGGCACGACGCTGGCGTCCTGGGCGGAGCGGCGCGGTTTGACGCCGGCTGAAGTGGCCGCCTTCGGCGACAACCTGAACGACGTCGAGATGCTCGATTACGCCGGCACGGCCTTCATCATGGGGAACGCGGTGGACACACTCAAGTCGCGCGGGTACCGCCTGACCGGGAGCCATGACGAAGGTGGGCTCGCGTCGGCCATCCGGGTCTGTCTCGGAAGTCGTTAGAACAACTGCCGCTCGGCTAAAGCCTTCGCGCTACGGAATCGCGTCCAGGGGACGCCCGGCTAAAGCCTTCGCGCTCCGAAATCGCCTCCAGCGGCACTCGGCTGGAGTCTTCACGCTCGGAAGTCGCGTCCAAAGGCGCTCGGCTGAAGCTTGCGCAGTCCGAAGTCGCATCCAGCGGCGCTCGGCTAAAGCCTTCGCGCTACGTGATCGCGTCGTTCGCCCAAGCCCTCAGCCCTCAGCCCTTAGCCATCAGCCCTTAGCCCTAAGCCCTAAGCCCTGATCCGTGGAGCCCTTCGCATCACCGTCCCCTACCCGTCCGTATAGGTCCTCCAAGCCGCGGAGCCGGTTATCATGACGAGTGCCCCATCCCGAACGAACACCCCGCTCAACCGTAGCCGTCGCCGACCCGGCGAAAGCCCCCAAGAAGAAAGCGTTCACGGCCGGCGCCTGGGAAGAAGCGCGCGGGCTCATCTGGACTCACCGCAAGCGCCTGGCGCTGGGTCTCCTGCTGATGCTCGTCAACCGGCTCGCGGGTTTCGTGCTGCCGGCTTCCACGAAATACCTGATGGACGATGTGGTCGCCAAGGGGCACTGGGATCTGCTGCCGAAGCTCGCGATGGCCGTGGGCGCCGCGGCCATCGTCGACGCACTCAGCTCCTTCGCCAACTCGCAGATTCTCGGCGTCGCCGCGCAGCGCGCGATCACCGACATGCGCAAGGACGTCGAGGCGCACGTGATGCGCCTGCCGATCCGCTATTTCGACTCGACCAAGAGCGGCGTGTTGATCTCGCGGATCATGACCGACGCGGAAGGCATCCGGAACCTGGTCGGCACGGGACTGGTTCAGCTGACCGGATCGATCCTGACCGCTACCATCGCGCTCGGATTTCTGATCTATCTGAACTGGAAACTCACCGTCGTGACGCTCGTCATCCTGGTCCTGTTCGGCGGCGGGATGGCGACGGCCTTCAAGCGGCTGCGGCCGCTGTTCCGCGAGCGGGGTCAGATCAACGCGGAAGTGACCGGACGGCTTGCCGAATCACTCGGGGGCGTCCGCATTGTCAAGGCCTACACCGCGGAGAAGCGTGAGGAGCTCGTCTTCGCGCAAGGCGCGCATCGCCTGTTCCGCAATGTCGCGCAGTCGCTGACTGGCGTGTCGTCGGTCACCGCATTTTCGTCGCTGGTCATCGCGGCGATCGGCATCGCGATGATGCTCATCGGCGGGTCGGCGATCCGCGCCGGCGAGATGACCATCGGCGACTTCTTCCAGTACTTTGCGTTCACCGCGATGATCACCATGCCGGTGATCCAGCTGGCGTCGATCGGCACGCAGTTGAGCGAAGCGTTCGCCGGCCTCGATCGGATCCGCGAGATCCGGCGCATGGCGACCGAGGATCAGGAAGACGCCGATCGCGCTCCGCTTCCCGAGATCCGGGGCGAGATCGCGTTCGAAGACGTCACGTTCGAGTACAACCCCGGCGCGCCGGTGCTGAAGCACGTGACGTTCACCGCGCCGGCCGGGTCGACCACGGCGCTGGTGGGATCGAGCGGATCCGGCAAGAGCACGCTGATCAGCCTCGTGATGACGTTCAACCGGCCGCAGTCCGGCCGCGTCGTCGTGGACGGACACGACCTCACGTCCATCAAGCTGCGCGACTACCGGGAACATCTCGGCGTCGTGCTCCAGGACAATTTTCTCTTCGATGGGACGATTGCCGCGAACATCGCCTACGCGCGGCCGCACGCGTCGCGCGAGGAGATCAAGGCGGTCAGCCGGATTGCGCACTGCGACGAGTTCATCGAGGAGTTCGAGAAGGGCTACGACACCATCGTCGGCGAGCGGGGCGTGCGCCTGTCTGGTGGACAGCGGCAGCGCGTAGCGATCGCGCGGGCGATTCTCGCCGACCCGAAAATCCTGATCCTCGATGAAGCCACATCGAGCCTCGACAGCGAGAGCGAGGCGATGATTCAGGACGCCCTGAAGTCACTCCGCGCGGGCCGCACGACGTTCGTCATCGCGCACCGGCTTTCAACGATCCGCAGCTCGGATCAGATCATGGTGCTGGAGCATGGCGAGATTGTCGAACGCGGGACCCACGAAGAGCTCCTCGACAGGGCGGGACGCTACCGGCAGCTGTACGACAAGCAGTACAAATTCGAGAAGGACCGCTTCATCAACCCCGGCGAAGATTTCACGCCGGAGCCCGAGCAGGTGGCGGCCGCCGCGCGCGTCAGCAACACGCTGTAGACGCGATCTACTGCCCGCTCGACCCGCTCGCCAGCACGTTCACCTGCTGTCGAATCAGCGCCCTCGACTGGCCGTTGGACCCGAACAGGTTCGCACGCACCTCGTACGTGCCCGGCGGCAGACTGCGGAACTCGAACATGGTCGTCCGCGCCGCCCTGTCGCCTTCGAGTTGAATCTCACTGCTGCGGTAGAAGTCATCTGACTCCGCGACGATCTCGATAGCGCGGTTATCGGCGTCGACGGGAACGGTTGCGCGAACCACCAGGTTGGCCGGCGCGAACGAAACTGCCGGAGAGACTTTCAGCGCAAGGCGCTCGCCTGCGCCCAGAGGCATCGTCGCGGTTAACGTCAGGATTCCGAAAAGAGCGGCTCGCACTTTCATTACTTTCACCGTCGTTCTCTATTGCATCGGTTGCCGGACTCCGAACACCGGCCGCGCCTTCCGCCTCGCAGGCGCTGCGAGGCTCCGGTGCAAGGCGCAGACCATCAGATCGACCGTAACAAGCGCTCCGCATGAGGTACTCTGGGCGAACCCGGAGGATCTCGCATGCGCCGTCGTCTGGTAGTGACCGCTCTCGCTTTACCGTTTCTGTTTCTCTCAGTAGCGACTCTTGGCGCGCAGGCGCCATCGGCGGCCGGCAAGACGGCATGGCTCGACGCGTACCGCGAGCCCGCCGCGCGATTGATCGGAGAAGCCGTCAGCAGCACGTTCGCGTGGGATCGACTGGCGGTCCTCACAGACACCATCGGGAACAGGCTCAGCGGCACGCCGGCGCTTGACCGCGCCATTCAGTGGGCGGTCACGGAGATGAACAAGGACGGACTGGAGAACGTGCACACCGAGCGGGTCATGGTCCCCAGGTGGGTGCGCGGCAAAGAGAGCGCGGAGATTGTCGAGCCGGCTCACCATTCGATCGTGATGCTCGGACTCGGCGACAGCGTCGGCACACCAGCTGAAGGAATTCAGGCAGAGGTTCTCGTCGTTCAAAACTTCGATGAGCTGGATGCGAAAGCGGCGGCCGCGCGCGGAAAAATCGTGCTGTTCAACGTGCCGTTCACCAACTACGGTGAAACCGTCCGTTTTCGAGCCGGCGGCCCCGCTCGCGCCGCGCGCCACGGCGCCATCGGCATGCTGATTCGCGCCGTCGGGCCGGCCGGCCTTCGGACGCCCCATACCGGTGCGCTGCAATACTCGAGCGACACGAAGAAGATTCCGGCGGCCGCGATTTCCGCCGAGGACGCCGATCGGCTGCAGCGCATGGCCGACCGCGGCAGCAAGGTGATCGTGCGCCTCAAGATGGAAGGGCACTTCGAAGCCGACGCCGAGTCGGCCAACGTCGTCGGTGAGATTCGCGGCCGCGAACGCCCGGACGAAGTGGTCGTCGTCAGCGGACATCTCGACTCGTGGGATGTCGGCGCCGGCGCAACCGACGATGGCGGCGGGTGCGTCGTGACGTGGGAAGCGCTGCGGATCATGAAGAAGTTGAATCTGCGGCCGCGCCGGACCGTGCGCGTGGTGCTGTGGACGAACGAAGAGAACGGCGGCCGCGGCGGTCTCGCGTATCGCGACCAGCATCGCGCCGAGTTGAGCAAGCACGTCATGATGCTGGAGTCGGACGGCGGCGTGTTCCGGCCGCTCGGATTCGGGTTCACGGGGAACGACGCGGGGCGCGAAACGGTGAAAGCGATCGCCACGCTCCTCGGCGGCATCGCGGCCGATCAGATCAGCCCCGGAGGGGGCGGCGCGGACATCGGGCCGAGCATGCAGGAGGCGCACGTCCCGGGGATGTCGCTCGAAGTCGACGGATCGAAGTACTTCCTGATTCACCACACGCCCGCCGACACGATCGACAAGATCGACCCGGTGGAAATGGCCAAATGCGCGGCAGCCGTGGCCGTGATGGCCTATGTCGTGGCGGATCTGCCGCACCGTCTCGGCGAGTAGGATTGGCTATACTTCTGTGATGATGAGATTTGTGCTCGTGGCGTCGCTCGGCGTGTTGACGGCCTGCTCGCCGACATCAGCTGAGCAGGCGAAGC
>DASSGK010000025.1:0-7066 GCA_035693505.1 Vicinamibacterales bacterium | reverse complement strand
CGCTGCGGACCATCGTGTCGATCGCCACGAGGCGCGACGCATCGGCAAAGGGCAGCGGCTTCAACAGCACGCCGTTGACGATGCTGAAGATCGCCGTGTTGGCGCCGATGCCAAGCGCCAGCACGATCACAATCAGAGCGCTGAAGCCGGGGGACTTGAGGAGGAGCCGGAGTGCTTGTCGGAGGTCCGTAAACATGGCTAATGGCTGACGGCTAATGGCACATGGTCAAGGGTCAGATGGCGTTACCATCCGCCATAGCCATCAGCCATAAGCCATCAGCCATGGCGGGTTCTATTCCGTAACCGCCATTTCCGTTTGCTCCTCGACCACACGGCCGTCGAAGACGTGGATGCTGCGATCGGCATGGCGCGCATAACGCGGGTCGTGCGTCACCATGCAAATCGTGGCGCCGGCGCGGTGCAGCTCGCGCAGGAGATCCATGACCGCTTCGCCGCTGCGGGAGTCGAGGTTTCCGGTCGGCTCGTCCGCGAGCAGGATGAGCGGCTCGCCGGCGACGGCGCGCGCGACGGCCACGCGCTGCTGCTGACCGCCGGAGAGCTGGCTCGGGAGATGTTTCGCGCGATGCGCCATCCCGACGCGCTCGAGGGCCGCCTCCACGCGCTGCTTGCGTTCGGCCGCCTTCATGCCGCGATAGGTGAGCGGCAGCTCGACGTTCTCGAACACCGTCAGGTCGCCGATCAAGTTGAAGCTCTGGAAGATGAACCCGATTTCGCGGTTGCGCACGCGCGCCCGCTCGGACGCCGGGAGCTCGGCGACCGGCCGGTTGTTCAGCAGATACTGTCCTTCGGTGGGGGAGTCGAGCAAACCGAGGATCGACAGGAGGGTCGACTTGCCGCAGCCGGACGGTCCGGCGATCGACACGTACTCGCCTTTGTTGATCTGAAGATGGATTCCAGAGAGCGCATGCGTCTCCACTTCGTCGGTGAAGAAGACCTTGGTGACACCATCCAGCTTGATCAGCGCCTGTCCGTTCTCAGCCATGCTCGCTCCTCGCAGGCCTGAAGGCCTGCACTACAAAGGCGGTCGTAGTGCGGACCTCCCGGGTCCGCCTATTTCAATCGAATGCGGTCGTATGCGTCGTATGCCGACATGTCGGACAGGATCACCTGATCCCCGACCTTGAGCCCCGAAAGCACCTCGATCGTGTTCACCGAGCTGCGACCGAGCTTCACCTGCACGCGCTCGGCGTTCACGCCATCCTCGGAAATCTTGAAGAGCCCGACGGTGCTTTGATCCTGGCCGAACGCCGGGCGGCCCATGAAGAGCACGTCGTTCAGCCGTTCGAGCTCGATGGTGCCGTCCACGCTCAAATCCGGCACCGCGCCTTTGGGAAGCTCGCCGCTGAGCGTGACGTCGACGGTGCGCGTGCCGTTCTGAACCGACGGATCGATGCGGACGACCCGACCCTGAACAATGCCGACACGCGTGTCGACTTCAGCTTTCTGTCCCAGCTGGATGTCCTTGGCCTGCGTCTCGGCGATCTTGATTTCGGCCTTCAGCCGGCTCGGATTGGCGACGCGCGCGAGGTTCGTTCCCGGCGCGACCTGCTGACCGACTTCCACCGGCACCAGTTGCAGCATGCCATCGAGACCGGCTCGCACTTTGAGCTCGTCCTGCTGCTGCTGCGTGAGCTTCAACAGCGCGCGCGCCTGATCGACCAGCGACTGCTGCACCGCGACCTGGGCGCGCATCGAATCGGCCTTGCTCGCGAGCTGGTCCTTCGAAATCTGATCGCGGACGCCAAGCGACGCGGCATCCACCTGCGACTGCTTCAAGACGAGGTCCGAGACCAGCTGATCCTTCGCGAGCGCTTCGTTCATCTGCGCCTGCATCTTGGCTTTGTTGAAATCGGCTTCGATGTTCGCGGACGCGGCTCGCTGCTGGAGCAGATCGTTCTGCAGCTGGACCTTGATGTTCGCCAGGCCCGCTTCGGCGGCGCCGAGTTTCAATTGCGCGTCCTGCAATTGCTGATCGAGCTGCGGATTGGTGAGTTCGAGGATCACGTCGTTGCTTTTCACCTGCGTGCCCGGCCGGAGGATGATCCGTTCGACGCGTCCCTGCGTCGTGGCCGGAATCCATCGAATGTCCTCCGGCGTCAATGTCCCGAGGCCTCGGACCTGGCGCACCATCGGTCCTCGCTCGACTTTGGCCGGCCACACGACGGCGCGTTCGACCGTCGGGGCCGCCGGCTTCAGTCGCGACAAACCGACGCTGACGAGCACGACGGCCATCAGGCCGACGCCGGCGTAGATCGCCTGCTTGATCCGCTTCTTCTTCGCATTGGACGGGCGTGCAATATCCATGGTTGTTTTGTGAGCTTAGACGGTAAATATTGAGAAAACGATCGCGCTTTCGCAGGGGCAAACGCTGCGCCACTTGCCAAGCGGCGAGTAACTCATTCTACTGCAGAGAGTTACGCTGAGGCAAAGGGCATTACAAAAGGGGCAAAAGTGTCCGGTTGTGGGACGAGTTTGTCCCGCAATCGGGGAGTCAGTGCCGGCCCATGACCGCGAGGAAGGCAGCGACGATGTGTGGGTCGAATTGCGAGGGGCTGCAGCGGAGAATCTCCGCGATCGCATCTGACGAATCGAGCCGCACGCGATACGCGCGGTCCTGGGTCATCGCGTCGTACGCGTCGGCCACCGCGATGAGACGGCTCATGAGCGGGATCGCCGTGCCGGCGACTCGCTCCGGGTATCCGCCGCCTTCGAACCACTCGTGCGACGACCGCACGGCGTGAGCGGCGCTCGCCAGCTCGCGCGTGGATTCCAGGATCTCGGCACCCAGATCCGCATGCTGCCGCATGATGGCGGACTCGCCGCGGGTGAGAGGCGCCGGCTTTGCCACCAGCCCTTCCGGCATCGCCAGCTTCCCGACATCGTGGAAGCGCGCGGCGACGCCGAGACAGGCGACCAGCGAGGGGTCCACGTTGATCTCGTGCGCGACCGATTGCGCATACCGCGCGACCCGCTCACCGTGCGCGGCGACGTCCGGCAACCGCGCGGCAAACAGCGTCGCGAGCGCGTCGTGCTCGCTCACGCCGGCCGCCACGTGCTGATCGAGGAGGTGAACCACCTGCGCCGTGCGATCGCGCAGTTCTATCGAGAGCATCGCGTGCCAGTGCACCTCTTCGAGCGCCAGCTTGCGCCACTGGCGGCCGCGGTCCACGGCGAGAACGAACCGCTCGCGCTGAAACGGCTTGATCAGAAAGTCGGCGATGGGCGTGTGCTGAGCGTTTTCTCCGAGGAGCTCGGTGTACGCAGTCGCGACGATAACGGCTGTGCTCGGATGGTCGCGCTGAAGCTCACCCGCGAGCCACAGACCGTCGTGGCCGGGCATCATCACGTCGATGACGGCGAGGTCGTAGTGGTTGAGCCGGAGGGACGCGAGCGCCTCGTCGGCGTTCGACGCCGTCGTCGACCGCAGGCCGAGCGAGGCCGCCCACCGCGACATGAGATCGCGAACGGCGGGCTCGTCGTCCACAATCAGAACCGAGGTCACGGGCGTCATCGCGCGCGATGATGGCGGCAAAACGATTGCCAGAATTGCACGGGGCAATCCCGCAACACGAGCCCGAAAGTTAGTGTGCGGCACTGTGCTATTGCGCTCATACCGCACACTATAATGACCATTGCCGCACATATGTGTGCGGCGTCTCGGGCCCCGAATCGAAGAGGCGGCCGCCGATCGTACGGGCACGCTTCTTGGACCCGGCGTCCTAACCGGCTCATGACCGCCATCAAGACCGAGCGTCCGCTGCTCCTCGTCGTGGACGACGAGATTCCTGTCCTCAAGGTCGTCGAGCGGCTGGCGGCACGGATCGGGTTCGATGTGGTCGCCTGCGCGAGCGGCGCGGAGGCGATGCGCACGCTTCTGCGGAAGCCGGCCGATCTCGCCATGGTCGACTTGCGCATGCCCGACGTGAACGGACTCGACCTGCTGCGGCAGATTCGCTCCACGGTCCCGGGCTGCGAGGTGATCCTGATGACCGCGTACGCCGCAGTCGACAGCGCCGTCGAGGCGATCAAGCTGGGCGCGCGCGAATACCTCACCAAGCCGTTCGACTTCGATCGTCTCAAGCAGGTGCTCGAGGACATCCGCGCCGAGCTTGCGCGCCGCGCGCAGGTGCTGGCGCTCGAAAGCCAGGTCGCACGCCAGCTGGAATTCTGCGGGATGCTCGGACGCAGTCCCGTGATGCAGGAAGTCTTCAGCCTCGTGCAGCGGCTGGCGCCGCACGCCAAGGTCGTGCTGATTAGCGGCGAGACCGGTACCGGCAAGGAGCTCGCCGCGCGCGCGTTTCATGCCGCCGGGACGCGGCGCAACAAGCCGTTCGTCACCATCAACTGCTCCGCGGTGGTCGACACCCTGTTCGAGAGCGAGTTGTTCGGCCACGTTCGTGGCGCGTTCACCGGCGCCGTCGAGGCGAAGGCCGGCGTGTTCGAGACGGCGCACGGCGGAACGCTGTTCCTCGATGAAGTGGGGGAGCTCCCGCTGTCAGTGCAGGCGAAGCTGCTTCGCGCGCTCGAGTACGGCGAAGTGCAGCGCGTGGGCTCCCTGCAGCCCAAGCGTGTCGACGTGGTCGTCGTTGCCGCCACGAACCGCGATCTTCGCGCGGACGTCGCGGCAGGCCGGTTTCGCGGCGACTTGTTCTACCGCCTCAACGTCGTTGAAGTCATCCTGCCGACGCTCCGCGACCGCCGCGAAGACATTCCGTACCTGACGGCCGCCTTCATGCGCGAGTGCGCCGTGCGGATGCGAAAGCCGATTCAGGGGCTCACGCCCGGCGCCGAGCGCGTGCTGCTGCGGGCGCGGTGGGATGGCAACGTCCGCGAGTTGAAAAACGTCATCGAGCGCGCCTGCATGCTCGCGGAAGGCACGTTGCTGTCGGAGCGCGAGCTCGCAGGAGCCTTCGGTCCGGAAACACAAGCGATCCCGCCGGTGCGCGCCCGGCTGTCGGTGCTTCGGGAACGGGGAAGCGAGCCGCCACCGCTCGAAGCCATCGAACGCGAGCACATCCTCGACGTGCTCCGCCAGGTCAACGGCAATCGGATGGCCGCCGCCAAAGTGCTCGGCATCAGCCGGCGCGCCTTGTATCGACGGCTGGATCGTCATCGTCTGGCGGACGAAGCGCCGCCCGCGGCGCGGCGATTCACATGAGCTCAGCGACAGGCTCGATGGTCGCCGAAAGCGCACAGACCACTTCACCGCCCGATTATGTGAAAATGGCAGCAACAACTTGATGCGTTCGAAGAAGAGCAAACCGTCGCGGCCGTCGAGCCTGCTGATCGTCGACGATGACGAATTGGTGCGGAAGTTCCTCGAGCGCGTGCTGAAAGAGGCGGGCTATCAGACGGCGACGGCATCCGACGGTCCTGAAGCACTCGAAGTCGCAACCAAGCTCGAGAAGCTGGACGTGCTGGTCACCGACCTCATGATGCCGCAGATGACCGGCGACGAGCTCGCGCGCCGTGTTCGTTCGACGATGCCCGGCGTGAAGGTGCTCTACATCACCGGTTTCAGCGATCGCCTCTTCAAGGAGAAGGTGACGCTGTGGGCCGACGAAGCATTTCTCGACAAGCCTTGCAGCGTGAAAGGCCTCTTGGAAGCCGTTTCGCTGCTGCTGTTCGGGCGTTTCGAAGTCCCGCAGGAACAGCCCTCGTAAAGCGAGTTCATCGCCGCCTCTTGCAAGCGCTAGCCGCCTCGCGTATGCATCTCGAGGTGGGGATCCTTCCTCAATAGATCCTGGACAGGGACGAATGCGCGACGCTCACCGAGCGCGAGCCGATCTTCGGCGCCGCGATCGCTGCGCGATCCCCAACCGTGACTGATGAGCGCTTTCAATTCCTCGACCGGCACTCCCGCGCGCAGCGGCGTACACAGATCCAAACCGCGGATCGCGTACAGGCACAGGTACCACATGCCGTCGGCCGTCAGGCGGCTTCGATCGCATGTCCGGCAGAACGGATCGGTCGTGGAGGCGATGATGCCGAAGGTCGTGCCGTCCGGAAGGCGGTACCGCTCCGCCGGCGCTGAGGATCCCGGCTCGTCGACCGGTTCGATCGCGCCGTAGTGGCGGTCCAGCGTTTCGAGCATTTCCCGGCGCGAGACCACGCGTTCTGCTGACCAGCGGCTGGCGCCGCCGACGTCCATGTACTCGATGAATCGAATCTCGCCGTTGACGCCGCGTCCGTACTCGATGAGCGCGATCAGTTCATCGTCGTTGACACCGCGAATCACGACGGTATCGATCTTCAAGTGACCGAATTCCCGCTGGGCCGCCGCAATGCCGGTCTTGACGGCCTCCAGCTGATCGAACCGCGTCAACGTCTTGAAACGATCGCGGTGCAGCGTGTCGAGGCTGACGGTGATACGCCCCAGCCCCGAAGCTTTGAGCGACTGGATGTGGTCCGCGAGCAGGACGCCGTTCGTCGTCATCGCGAGGTCATTCAGACCCGGTTTGGACGCGATCATCCGCACGAGATCCGCGACGTCGCGGCGGAGAAGCGGCTCGCCGCCCGTCAGCCGGATCTTGTCGACGCCGAGCGAGAGGAACACGTCGACCAGCGCGCTCGTTTCCTCGAAACGGAGCACGTTCTCGCGCGGCAGCCAGAGGTAATCGTCCTCCGGCATGCAGTATTCGCAGCGCAGATTGCAGCGGTCCGTGACCGAGAGCCGCAGGTTCCGGAGCGGCCGACCGAGCGTGTCATTCATTGTGTCTTCAGGATTCGGAGCCTGGAATCCTGAATTCTAGCGCGAAAGGGCAATGACGCGACCTGGCCTTCGAACCGGCTGCTCCATCGCCCCGGAATCGCGGCATCGCAGGACGGACAGCGGCCCTGCGCGGTCACACGATAGCTTCGGACGTGATAGCCGTCGCGCGCGATGAGCAGTTCGCCGCAGGCGTGGCAGCGCGTGTCCTCCAGGTCGCCGACCTGGCCGGGCAGATTCCCTGCGTAGACGTGACGGAGGCCGCTGGCGCGTCCGATCGCCGCGGCTCCGAGCAGCATGTCGGCCGTCGTATTCTGGGGCGACGTCATCTTGTAG
>DASSGK010000024.1:0-28344 GCA_035693505.1 Vicinamibacterales bacterium | reverse complement strand
ACGATGGCGACGCCGATCCCCTGTCCGTTGACGCCCGGGATCGCTCCGATTCCCAGGAGGCCGCCGGCCACGCCCGCGCGAACCTGATCGGCCGCCGTCGATTGATTGGAGATCGACATCCCCACCTTGACGAGCGGGTCGCCGGACAAATGGTCGAACGCGGAATCGTTGGCGATTTCGTCGAGCTCGGCGCTGCTCGCCGAGATCACTGCTCCGCCGGCCAACGTACGAAGAACCTGAACGTGATGCTTTGTGGTCAGTGACGTCAACGCGTCGGCGTCGCCGTGAACGATCACGCGTGTGCGTGCTGACGTATGGCGGGCGATGTGACCCAGGAGATCGTCTGACAGGTGCGCACGTTTGTCCTCGGCACCACGGATACCGAGCGCGGACACCGCCACCAGCGCTAAAACAGTAGAGGTCTGTTTAATGTTCATAATATGACAATAGAGACGTTAAGTGTCGTTGATGTGCAGAAATAGCAACGTTGAAGCCAACAGCCGTGCTACCAAGATAAGTGACTGAATCGGAGTTAGTTAGCCTGAAAAATGGGCAACGAAAAATTCAGCCTCTCTTGTTCCGTCACGAGACACGAGGAACCATTACTGACCCAAAGCATGGCCGTAACTGATGCAAATAATGTTGTTACAGATTGGATGTCTTATTACGGAACTGACGGTGCGATTCCGGCACGCACTCTGGCAGGACGGGCGTACGTTCGTCAGGCGTCGACGAGAGCCTGGAGGGCTTTGGCGATCTGCACGTATTCGGCGTAGTGACGCTGATACAAATCGAGCTTTTCACGCTCGATCGCATCGAGCCTGGCGCGCGCCACCGCGCTGCCGCCATGCTCGGTCAGCTCGTGGTGTGCGGCCGCGGCTTTCAGCTTGTACTCGGTGTCGTGCGCGAACTCCCACGCCAGCCAGTCGGCGGTCCAGCGGGCGTGCGCTGCCTCGATCCGTTCGACCGGAAACGGGAACCTGCCGCCGCTCGCGCGATCGAGGGCGGCGAACTCCTCCGGGAACAACTGGCGCGCCGCCTTCGCGATCGGCTGCCAGACGAGGAACGTTCGGGGATCCTGCTGCGAGGCGGCAAGCGCCGGCGCGAAGAGCGCCAGCAGCGTCGCGACGCGTTCAGTGGTCCCCGAACGCTGGCGAGACGCGCGCAGCTGATTGCCGACGTGCCACCCGGCCCACGCGACGGCGCACGCGACGATCAGCGCGGAGAGCAGAATCACGGTGACCCGAACCTCGGATGATGATCGACCGGGCTAGTACTGCAGCGCGACGTGGACCTGTTCGCCCGGCAGCTTCGCGCGGCCGTTCAGCGCGACCAGCTCGATCAGAAACGCATACGCGTGGACGATACCGCCGATTTTCCTGACGAGTTCGCCCGCCGCGCGCGCGGTGCCGCCCGTCGCCAGGAGATCGTCGACAATCAGGACACGCTGCCCTTTCTTGACGGCGTCCTCGTGAATCTCGAGCATGTCGGAACCGTACTCGAGCGCGTAGCTCTCCCGCACGCAGGCCGCAGGCAGCTTGCCCGGTTTCCTGACGGGCGCGAACCCGGTGCCGAGTCGATCGGCGACCGGCGCACCGAAGATGAATCCCCGGCTCTCGATGCCCACGACGAGATCGATCTGCTGATCCTTGAACGGGAGGCACACGGCATCGATGGCGGCGCGGAGCCCCGCCGGCTCCTTCAGCAGCGTGGTGATGTCGTAAAACAGGATTCCGGCTTTGGGGAAGTCCGGGACGTTGCGAATCTGTGCTTTCAGGTCGGTCATGGTTACTTTACGGCGAAGCCGGTGTCCCTTTGGTCCGGCACGGTGTGTTCGATCTCCAACGCGTCCACGCGCGCGTGCGGCGGACCGTGGCGCAGCGCCTGCTCGAACCGTGTCATCGCGTCGGCCTCTCCCTCGGCGGCGGCTTCCACGCGTCCATCGGGCAGATTACGAACCCACCCGTGCAGGCCGTTACGAAACGCAGCTGCCTGCGCGAAATAGCGGAAGCCGACACCCTGAACTTGGCCGCTGACGAGAAACCGGCGGGCGACGCGCACCGATGGCGATGATAGCAGAAGCGTTGCGACGCCGAAGGGCGCGGCGTCTGCGGTCGATTGACGGACGACTATGCCGGCCGCTCGAAACTCTGCACCGGGGCGACCGCCAGCATCTTCTGCGCGGCCGACGCACGCTGCAGCACCAGGATCGCATGCTGCCAGACCAGCTCGGCGAACTTGACGAGCAGTTCCGACGGCACGGAGCCGAATTCGAGCTGGTCCGAATCGTCGGCGTAAACGACGGCGACCGGCGTATCGCCTGAGATGAGCGGCAGCGCGACCGCGCACGCGGGCGCCCCGCCAAACGGCACGGCGCACGCCTCGTCGCCGCTGGCGGCGATGAATCGCTGGGTCCGCCTCGAGTTGACTGCACGGGTCATGAGCGAATCGACGCTGGTTGGAATCACGACCTTGGCGACGTCGCCCTCGAACTCGAAGCCGACGTGGTTGACGCACTCGAGGCGTCCGCCGCGCACGCGGAACAAGGCGACGCGTGGGAACTCCCGGCCAAGGCCGGAGACGACCGTCGTCAGCACGGCGCTCGGCGTGGACGCGCTGGCGAGCGCGCTGAACACGGCGAGCAGCTCGTCGAGCGGCAGCGCCGTGCGCGCGACCGCCTGCTGTTGCAGCGTGTTGACGTGCTCCTGACGGAGCTCCTCGAGCGAGGTGTCGAATTGCCTGGTGAGTCGCTGCGCCTCGGCCTGTGCGGCCTCGAGTGCGGCTTTCACTTCTACCAGTTCCTGTCCGGATGATTCGTGGGCGGCCGCGAGGCTGCGCTGATGCTCCGCCTCCAGCAGCGTGATCTCGGCACGCGCGGTCTCGAGAGCGGCTCGCGCAGCCGCAAGATCCTTGTCCGCGGCGGCGGTGGCTGCGGTCAGGTGTGTGTTGTGCTCCGCCTCGAGACGCTTGGTCTCGGCTCGTGAGTCTTCGAGGGCCGTGCGCGCCGCCGCACGCTCCTTGTCGGCGGCCGCGTTGGCCGCGGCCAGACTCTGCTTGTGCTCGGCGTCGAGGCGCTTGGCCTCGGCGCGGGCGGCTTCGAGGGCGGATCGCGCGGACGCCAATTCCTTCTCCGCTGCGGCGCTGGCGGCAGCCAGGCTGCGCTTGTGCTCCGCCTCCACACGCTTGGTTTCGGCCCGCGCCGTATCGATCGCGGCCCGCGCGGCTGCGAGCTCCTTGTCCGCGGCGGCTCTGGCGGAGGACAGGCCTTTCTGGTGTTCCGCTTCGAGCCTTTGTGCGTCCGCCCGCGCGGTGTCGAGCGCCTTCCGTGCCTCCGCCCGCTCGTGTTCCGCGGCCGCGTTGGCGGCGGCCAGCGTCTGCTGATGCTCCGCTTGGAGCCGTTTCATCTCGGCTTCGGCGGCCTCGAGTGCCCCGCGTGCGGTCTGACGTTCTTTCTCCGCGGCGGCGTTGGCCGCGGCGAGCTTGCGTTGATGGTCGGCGTCCCGGCGCTCGGCCTCGGCGCGATCCTTTTCAGCCTCGGTGCGGACGGTGGCCAGCTGGCGGCGGGTCTCCTCCCCGTCTGCCGTCAGCTGCTCGGCCTCTTGGATGCGCCGTTCCAGCTCGCGCGCCTGCGTTTCGAGCTGCGCGCGGACCGACGCCAGAGCGGCGTCGTGTTCCCGCTGGCTTCCGGCGAGCACGGCTTCAGTCCGCGATTCCGCGTCGTGGACCAGCCGATCGATCAGCGCGGAGACTTCCTGTACGGCGTACTCTTGAAACTCCATACGTGTCCTGTGTCGAATCAAATCAGTCCGGACAACTCTGCCGACAGAATCCCGTCGCATTCGGGGCAGACGATGATGTAGCCCTTGCGCGGAAGCGTTGACGTGAACGACACGTGACTGCGCAGCAGACGGGAGACGCGTACGACGCCGATTTCGGAGCAGCACTGCGGGCACCGTGTCGGAAATTCGAGCGTGTATACCGCTCCCCTGTCCGCATGTTTATGGCGGCGTGTCGACACATCCGACTCGGTCAGGTCGTACACACGCTCGTCCTGCGCCGGCTGCGACACGAGCCGGGTTGGCCCCTGACCGCGGCGTACGGAATGCGCCTGTCGAGCAGCCGCGAGTTCGTCTGCTGGCGCAGTGCGAACCGGCGCGGGCGGATCGTCGGGAAAAATCATCTCGGGCAGCTCGTCGCATCGGCCCGGCTCCGGGGCTTCGTCTGCCTGAGAGCCCAGCGACTGCGCGGCACGGAAGGCCGCCTTCAACCCTGCTTGATTCGGATCGAACAGGCCCCACTCGTCCTCAGCGGTACCCACGCGTGGCGAGGGTGGGACGATCGTGTAAGCCGCTTTTCCATTCATCGCCGTGTTCTCCGGGAGGCGGGTAGGACAGGAAAAGGGGCAAGTGTCGTTCCAAGATCGCTGCGGGCACGATCTGCCCGCAGCTCATGAGGTTAAGTCGTTGCGCGTGTTCCCTTCGCCGACGACTTTCGATACCGTTCTGACGAATCGGTAATCGCCGTGCGCAGCAGCGTTCGTTACGGCTGCGGGGCCTTCAACGCTTCGGCCTTGATCGGATCGAGCTTGAGCCGTTGCAGCAACTGGTTGACGGGGGGCATCTGCCCTTTCACGCGCGTATCGAGCTTGCCCAGCTGCTCGTCCAGGGCGTTGGACAGCGTGCGGAAGACCGAGTAGGCCTGCTCGGTCGGCCTCACGTCGGCGCTCTCGATCACGCCCTGCAGCGCGGCAATCTTGTTGTTCAACTTGATCGGGAAGTTCAGCGGATCCTGGCTGCTCTGAAGCTTGACCTGGTAGATCTCGTTCTCGATCGCGCTGAGCGCGGACGCGAACTCGTCGAGCGACTTCGCGACTGACGCCGATTTCGCGTCGAGCTTGCCCTTGCGCTCGTCGATCTGCGCCTTGATGCCGCGGATCAGCAGCACCGCCTCGTTCGCCTGGCTCGATTTGTCGCGGACCTTGATGGCCAGATCGAACTCCTCCCGGAGATCCTGGTCGGTGACGTCTTTCAGCAGATGCGGTTCGCGCCGCACCGCAAACGACTGCGTCTCGCTGTGCCCGTCGGCCGTCACGCGCACTTGATACGTGCCCGGCGCCGCAATCGGACCGCGGGAGCTTGCCGCCCACATGATGAGGCCTGGAAAGTCACTCGCGCCGGGATACCGCAGGTCCCAGGTCAATCGGTTCAAGCCCGCCGCGACCGCGGGATGCGGTTCCGGCGGCCGCCTGGGCGCATCGTCCGTCGAACCGTCCGGGGTCGGCGGCTTGCGATCGGCGTCGGCCTGCGTGCCCGTGAACGTTCGAATCACCGCCCCCTGCGGATCGAGGAATTCCATCGTCACCTTTTGCGCGGGCTCCTTCAGGAAGTAGTCGATGGCGACGCTGCGATCGAGACCCCGCAACGCGTCGTCAGGCTTGAAGAGATGAAACGCCGTCGTGGCCGGGATGCCTCCCTGGCGCAACGGCGCGATCTTGTCCATGACATAGAAGCCGCGTCCATGCGTCGCGATCACGAGGTCGCGCTCCTCGACCGCAATATCGTGCACCGGCGTGTCGGGGAGATTCTGCCGGAGCGACTCCCATTTGCCCCCGTCGTCGAACGAGATGTAGATCCCGTGCTCGGTGCCGAGATACAGCAGTTTGGGCTGCTTGATGTCCTCGCGGATGGCGCGCGCAAAATCGTTCGAATCGATGCCGCTGGTGATCGCCGTCCAGGTCTCGCCGTAGTCGTCGGTACGGAACACGTACGGCTTGAAATCGTCCTGCTGATAACGGTTGGCCGCGACGTACGCCGTGCCCGCGCGGAACGGCGAGGCCTCGATCAGGCTGATTCGCGCGAAGTCACCAAGGCCTTTGGGCGTCACGTTCTTCCAGTTCGTCCCGGCATTGCGTGTCACCTGCACGTAGCCGTCGTCGGAGCCGGCCCAGATCACGTTGGTGTCTTTCGGCGACGGCGCGATGGCGAACACCGTTGCATAGGTTTCGACGCCCGTGTTGTCCTTCGTCAGCGGACCACCGGAGGGGCCCATGGTCTTGGGATCGTGACGAGTCAGGTCGGGGCTGATCCGCTCCCAACTCTGGCCCTCGTTCGTGGACTTCCAGACGTGCTGCGACCCGACGTAGATGATTCGCGGATCGGTCGGCGCCATCACGATCGGAAACGTCCACTGGAACCGCTCCGCGATGTCGGCGGACGCGTAGCCCATGGGGTTGTCCGGGTACGGGTTCACCTGGCGCTCCTGCCCGGTGCGCTTGTCCTGCCTGGTGATAAGGCCGCCGTAGCTGCCGGCGTAGAAGATGTCGGGGTTCCGCGGGTCGCTGGCGATGTAGCCGCTCTCGCCGCCGCCGACCGAATAGAACACTTCGTCGGCGCCGCCGCCCGATCCACCCGGGCCGCCCTGCGGCGGCTGGCTCGAGACGCACGCCGTGCTGTTGTCCTGCTGCGCGCCGCAGATGTGATACGGCACGTGCTTCGTCGTAATCACGTGATAGAACTGCGCCGTCGGCATCGGCTCCGGTGTCCACGTCTCGCCGCCGTTCACCGAAATCGTGCCGCCGCCGTCGTTGGCCTCGATCATCCTGTTCGAGTCGTTGGACGCGATCCACATGTCGTGGTTGTCGCCGTGCGGTACGTTGCTCGACTTCCATGTCTTCCCGGCGTCGGTCGACTTGTAGATGTTGACGTTCAGGACCCACACCGTGTCCTTCACCTTGGGATCCGCGAAGACGCGCGAATAGTAAAACGCCCGCTGGCGCAAATCGCGGCGCTCGTTGATCCGCTTCCACGTCGCGCCGGCGTCGTCGGACAGGAAGAACCCGCCGTCCTCGGCTTCGATTTGCGCGTAGACCCGATTTGAATCGGCGCCCGAGACGGAGAGTCCGATCTTGCCGAGCATCGTTTTCGGAAGCCCGGGATTGTGCGAGATCTCGATCCAGTGATCGCCGCCGTCCGTCGACTTGAAGATGCCGCTGCCGGGACCGCCGCTCGACATCTCGAACGCGTTCCGGTACGCCTCCCAGAGGGCGACATAGATCACCTGCGGGTTGTTCGGATCGATCACCAGTTCGTCGGCGCCGGTCTTGTTGTCGCGGAAGAGAATTTTCTCCCACGTCTTGCCGCCATCTTTCGATCGGTACACTCCGCGATCCGCATTCGGCGCGGCGTGATGACCGAACGCGGCGACGTAGACGATGTCGGGGTTGGTCGGGTGAACGCGGATTTTGGCGATCACCTGGGTCTCTGTCAGTCCGATGTGCGTCCAGGTCTTGCCGGCGTCCGACGATTTGTACGCCCCGCCGCCCTGAATGATGTTGCCCCGGATGTCAGCCTCGCCGGTGCCGATGTAGACGACGTCGGGATTGGAGGCGGAGACCGCGACCGCGCCGACCGACGAGTAGTGAATCTGGCCGTCGGTGACCGGCTTCCATGAGATTCCTGCGTCGGTCGTCTTCCAGAGACCGCCGCCGGTCGCGCCCATGTAGTACTCGTACGGCCGCATCGTGCTGCCGGCCACCGCGATCGAGCGGCCGCCGCGCGCGGGTCCGAGACTGCGCCAGCGGAGCGCGCCGAACGGACCGGCGCTGGTGGGTTGCGCGGCGCCGCCCTGCCGCTGGGCGATCGCGATCGCCGGCGGCAGCAGAAGGATGAAAACGATTAGGTACAGTGAATACCGGAATCCTCGTGACATCCGGCCATTTTACTACCGGGCGCCGGAGACGACGACGAAGCGGACCAGCGGTGTGTAGGTGCGCCACAGCGCGCGGCCTGACGTGGCGCCCATGCCCTCGCGTTCGTAGAGCACGCGCAGCGGTATTCCTCGAGCGACGAACTCGTCGAACGCATTGCGACGCATCAGGCAATAGAACTGTCGTGGATCTTTGAAGAAGGCGTCTGCTTCCTCTGGCGTCTCGAGAAACGTCGTGTGCCGTCCGACGTAGAACCGGTATGTCGGCGTCCAGCGATTCAGCCGGAAGCTGGCAATGCGATCGTCCGGGACGGCCCTCTCTGCCACCCAGCGTGCCATCTCCGGGACGACCTTGCGCTCCTCGAGCGCGGGCAGCACATAGAGAATGAGCCCGACGTACGTCGAGATGAGGGCAATCATCACGAGCCACGGCACCCGCGGCGGAAGTGCGCGACGAGCGTTGGCCAACGCCGACAGCGCCGCACCGGCGAAAGTCAGCATGATCGGGATCATTGCCGCGCCCCGCGGCAGTTCGAGCCGCGCCATCAGGAAATAGCCGCACCCGAGGCCGACGGCCACGAGGATCGGGCCGATCAGATACAGCCCCATCCGGGATGCGCGGTTGCTCGGCGCCATCTGATTGGCGCGAACATCCGCCCACGCTCGGGAGCAGATCAGACAGAGCGCGGGAGCGGCCGGGAAGACATAGTGATCGAGCTTGAACGTGGAGAGCGTGAAGAACCCGACGACTGCGAGCGTCCACGCCCAGAGCATCGTCTCGACGCTATCAACGCCGTCGCCCCGCTTCCACGCGCGGAGATCGTCGACCAGCCGGCCGACGAGCAGACCGGTCCACGGCAGCAGCGCGGCGGCAAGGATCTGAAAGTAGAACCAGAAGCCCGGCTGGTTCGCGAAACGGCTTCCCGCAAACAGGCGGAAGTTTTCGTCCAGGACGTAGCCGTTGACGAACCCGTCCTTGAACCGCACGTACATGTACACGAACCAGGGGGCTGACACCGCGGCGATGACGAGCAACCCGAGTCCCCAGCGCAGCCCGAGCAGACGCCGCCGCAAGTCGGCCGAAACGGCCAGCAGCAACAACATCGTCAGACCGCAGAGCACGAGGGCGATCGGTCCTTTCACCTGGACGCCGAGCGCGATCGCCAGGTACCCCAGCCATTGCAGACGAGGTCGATCGCGCAGCGCGGCCACCGCCAGGCATGCGGCGCCGCCGAACATGAACATGGTGAACAGCGTGTCCAGAATTGCGTAGCGCGCCAGCCCAAAAACACCCGGACAGGCGGCGAGCATCAGTCCGGCGACGAGGCCGACATCGCCCGAAATGGTGACCGTGCCGAACCACACCGTGATGGCCACGAGTCCGAGCGCAGCGAGCGCGGGCACGAGGCGCGCCCCGAATTCCGGGTCGCCAGTCAGGCGCATGAACGTGCCCTGCAGCTGGTGGAACAGAACTGGCTTATCGAAAAACGGCTCCTCGTTGTAAAACGGAGCGGTCCAGTCGGAGGTTGCGATCATCTCCCGGCTGGTTTCGGCATAGTGGGCTTCGTCGGGATCCCAGAAGGTCGGGGTCCCCAGACGCCAGAACAGCACGACGAACAGCAGGACGGTCGACAGGAGGGCGACAGCCGCGTCGTGCGCGGAAAGCTTTGGCATCTGTAAGGTTCGGGACGATACTCTTGGCAGCGAGGCACAGCTTAACAATTCTTGACATTCATGAATAGCGCAGAATCATCAGGTCGAACCCCTCACCCGTCGCGTGCGGCGTACTGCCCCGTGCTGATCGTCGAAGACGACGAGGATTTGCGCGAGATGATGGCGCAGATGCTGACGATCGAGGGGTTCACGACGGCCACCGTGTCCAACGGCCGCGAGGCGCTCGACTACCTGCACTCCACGCGGAAGCCGAACGTCATTCTTCTCGACCTGATGATGCCGGTCATGGACGGGTGGGAGTTCAGGCGCCAGCAGAAGGCCGATCCGCAAATCGCGCCCGTGCCGGTGATCGTGCTCTCCGCGCTGGATCAACGTCGCGCTGCCCCCGTCGAAGCCGAAGCCTTCCTGAACAAACCGCTCGATTTCGATCGGCTCCTCGAACTGGTTCGCGACCACTGCCGCTGAGGCGGGCGCGGCATGCCGGTTGATACACTGGCCTCCTGGTGGCGCGCCTTCGACGACTTCGATCGATCTCTGCGACGCTCGCGAAAGCCGTCGTCGGGCTGATCGCCCTGATTCTGGCGATCGTGCTCCTGGCCCTGGTCGCCATCGAGACCGGGTGGGTCAAGAACAGGATTCGGGATCTGGTTGTTCGCCAGGCGAATGAGTACCTCACCGCCACGCTGAGCATCGGCCGCCTCGAGGGCTCTCTCGTGCGCGGATTGCGTCTCGGCGACATCTCACTCGGACGAGGCGATCACACCCTGATTCGCATCGACGAAGTCGCCGTGAGCTACAGCATCCGGGAACTGTTTCAACGAGGCGTGGTGATCCGGAGCGTCCGCATCACACGCCCCATCGTTGTCGGCGCGAAGATGGCCGACGGTCATTGGGATTTGGGCGCGCTCATCAAGCGCGACTCGAGCGAACGGAATCGCACGGGCCCCAACCGGCCGATCCAGGTTCAGTCGATCGAGGTTGTCGATGGCCGAGTGTCGCTGCAGGATCCGCTCGACTTCGGCGCGGCGCACGTGCCGACCGATTTTCAGCAACTCAACGCCTTGTTCTCGTTCGTGTACGTACCGGTGCACTGGACGCTGGATTTCTCGCGCGTGTCGTGGATCGGACACGCGCCCGACTTGTCGGTCGGCCTGCTGACCGGCCGCTTCGGCCTCGGAGCCAAGGGTTGGTTCTTCGAACGCTTTGATGTGCGAACTGCCCGGTCCCGATACTCGCTCGACGGCACGATCGACACCGGCACAAAACCAACCACGCTGAACCTGCAGGTGCACGCGGAGCGCTTTGCGTTTCAGGAATGGGCGGGCGTGCTTCGCGGCCTGAAGAGCATCGCCGTCGATGCTTCGTTCGACACGTCATTGGTCGGCCCCGTGGATCGGCTCGTCACCGACTTGAGACTCTCGGGCACCGGCGGCGGTGTGAAGGGACGACTGACGCTGGACACGTCAGTTCCAGGCTGGCACGGCGCGGGAGCGGTCGACGTGGATCGGTTGAACCTTGCCCGCTGGCTCGATCGCGCGGACCGGCCTTCCGACATCACGGGACATGTGACTTTCGATCTGGCGCTCGAGCTCGGCCGCCATTTCCCGCGCGGCATGTATACGTTTCAGGGCGCGCATGCGATGTACATGAACTACGCGGCGGACAACCTGCGCGCGCGTGGACGCCTCACAGACACCCAGGTGCTGATTACCGAAGCGACGGCCTCGGCATACGGCGCCGCCGTGACGAGCATCGACTCCGCGCTGGGCATCGACAGACCGTTTCCGTTTCACTTTCAGGGTCATATCACCAGCATCGACCTCAGGAGTCTGCCGCAGGCCATTCCGGTGCCGCACGTCGAAAGTCTTCTGACGTTCGACTACGACGTCACGGGACGGTTTGTCGAGCCGTTCATCGCCGGGCGGGCGACGTTCTCGCGCTCGGCGTTCCTTGGTGCCGGCGTCGGAGAAGGCACGGTCGGATCGATCGACACTTCGGAGTCGCCGATACGCTATTCCGGAGATGGCGAAGTCGACGGAATCAATCTTCGTCGCTTCGGGCAGGGCCTCGACGTCGGCTGGCTGCAGCAGCCGCAGTACGCCGGCACGCTGTCCGGGCACTTCCGCGTCGACGCCAGCGGCACGACGCTGGCCAGCCTTGCATTGACTGGTGGCGGACACCTGTCGCGCGCGGACCTTTTCAAAGGCACACTGTCCGACGCGGACGTCTCGATCGCCATCGCCGACGGCACGTTGCGCGCGTCGTACGACGGCCGATTCAACGCGATCGATCCCGCGGTTCCATTCGCCGACTCGCGCCTCGAATCGTCATTGACCGGACGGGGCACGATGACCGTCGAGGTGCGTGATCTCCTGACGCGCACGCCGACGCTCGCCGACTGCGACATATCCGGCAGCCTGGCGCTGAGCGGATCGCGGCGGCAGGATCTGCAGCTGGACACCGCCCGCGTCGATGCCACTCTCAAGAACTCCACGCTCACGGTGTCGCAGCTCGAGCTGCATGCACCCGCGATTGAAGGCCGCGCGGCCGGTACTGTCGCTCTGTCTGACGAGGTCACAACGGATCTGAACTACGACGTGATACGCGCCGATCTCGAGCAATTGGAGTCGCTCATCGGTCGCCGCGCAGGAGGAACGCTCTCGACGAAAGGCCGCCTCAGCGGTCCCTTTTCCGCGCTGCACATCGTCGGCGATGGATCCGTCGCGCAGCTCGACGCCTTCGGTCTGCAGGCGTTGACGATGAACGCGCACTATGACGTGGTAGTGCCGTCAGCAGACGGTGTCCGCGCCAAAGGCAGCCTATCGGGCCGGGGAGAATTCGTGACCGTTGTCGGGCAAGCGCTGCAACAGGTTTCCGGCGACGTCACGTACGACTCGGAACGGCTCGGTTTCGATCTGTCGTTGAAGCAGCGCGAAGGCCGGGAAGGGCGCCTGGCCGGCAGCATCCATCTTCGATTCGAGCGGCGTGAAGCGTCGCTCGCCGCCTTCACGATCACGCTGGGCCGGCTGCCGTGGCGCCTCGCAGCGTCGACGACCCCTCCCGTCGTTTCATGGACTGACGATCAGATTGCGATCACGCCGACGACATTTGTCGCGGGCGAGACCGACGGGCGTATCGGCCTTGAGGGGACATGGCGGAACGATGGGAACGGCGCGCTTCGGGTCACCGCGTCACGCCTGTTCCTCGACACGCTGCAGGCCGCCTTCGAGCGGCCGGCCCGATACGGCGGCGTCCTCGATTTCGACGGGACCATCCGCGGCACTCGGGAACGGCCGCAGGCCTCCGGATCGCTGACGCTGTCGAACGGGCGGGTGGAGCGCGTCAGCTACCAGACGCTGAAGGCCACGTTCAGCTACGACCAGCACATCTTCGATGTGGACGCGCGGCTCGATCAGTCGCCTGGTGTGTGGATTACCGCGGTCGGCAAAGTGCCGCTCGGCCTCGTGAGCGCCGACAGCCCGGAGCAGCCGATCGATCTGACCGTGAAGTCGAGCACCATCAGCCTGGGGCTCATCGAAGGCATCACCGACGTGGTTCGCAACGTGAGCGGCAACATCACGCTCGACGTGAAGGCCATCGGCACCAGCCGCGATCCGCACCTGGACGGCCGGATCGCGATCGCCAACGCGGCATTTCTCGTGACGCCGACCGGATCCCGATACAAGAACACGAGGGCCGAGATCGCGCTGGCCAGTGAGCGCATCACGGTGGAATCGCTGCACATCGAGGATGTCGATGGTCATCCGCTCGAAGTCCACGGCAGCCTGGGCACGCATGAGCTGAAGGTCGGCGAGCTGCAGATCGATGGGACGGCGCGGCACTTCGAGGTGATGCGCGGCGAATTCGGGACGATCGACATCGACGCGACGGTGCAACTGCAGGGACGATACGAAGCGCCCAGAATCGCCGGTGACATTTCGATCGTCAGCGGCACGCTGCGCGTCGATGAAATCCTGTCGCGCACCTTGTTCCAGCCCTACTCCACCGAGCAGACAGCGATCGAGCAGCTCGATGCCGTCGCCGCGCTCAATCCGTGGGATCGGCTCGGTCTCGACCTGTCGCTCCACGTGCCGGCGACGCTGCGCCTGATCGGCGACAGCGTCCGTGTGTCGCAGGACACGCCGATTGGCCTGGGCGACATCAATCTTCGCGTCGCCGGCGATCTGTACCTCTATAAGGATCCGGCGCAGCCGCTCTCGATCACCGGTTCCTTCGACCAGATCTCAGGCACCTACGCATTCCAGGGGCGTCGCTTCGATGTCCTCGAATCGAGCTCGATCAACTTCCGCGGCGATCTGAATCCCGACATCTACGTGACGGTGACGCGCGTCATTTCCGGCGTCGAAACCCGCGTCAGTATTTTCGGCCCGCTCAAACAGCCGGAGTTGCGGCTCGCGAGCACACCACCTCTCGATGAGTCAGACATCCTGTCGCTGATCGTGTTCAACACGTCGACCAACCAGCTGTCGGCCGCGCAGCAGCAGCAACTGGTTGCCCGGGCTGGCGTGCTGGCGGCCGGCTTTCTGGCGCAGCCCGTGGTCGCCGCCATCTCGACCGAGACAGGCATCGACATTTTCGACGTCGAGCCGGGCGATGTCGGCAGCGACGTCAAGGTCACGATCGGCCACGAGATCGCGCCCGGCCTTGTCGCACGGTTCAGCCGTCAGTTCGGCCAGGAAGCCTACGACGAAGCGACCGTCGAGTACTACCTCTCGCGTCTCTTCCGGCTCAGGGCGACGTTCTCCGACGTGCAGACATCGGTGGCGACGTCGCTGTTTCGGCGCGTGGAGCGCGCGGGCATCGACTTGCTCCTCTATTTCAGCTTTTGAGAACCCTCCTTCCTGCGGCTTGCCGCCGCCAGGGCTAGTGACTCACTTTTCGGCCTGAAATCACCCAATGGACCTTGGCAAGTCCTCTGCAGAGTCTGCGACAGAGGTGCGCATGATTCATCGAAGCCGGGTTGTGTTCACGGTGGGAGCGCTCGCCGTCGCGTCGGCAGCCGCTGCGACCATTCCATGGCAGACCTGGAAGCCGGTCACCGCATGTCTGTTGTGCGGTGCGCAGGATTCCGGAGAAGCCGTGGTGGTGACGCCGACAGACGCGGAGCGCGGGATCGGCAGTGGTTCAGGAAACTCGTACACGCGAAGCTCAGCGTCAACGTACAAGCCGGACGCCGTATCCACGCCGACGGCGGACTCGAACGGCGCCAGCGGCCGCTCGTCTTCATCGCGGGCGGCTGCCGCCCCCAGAGGATGGCAGCCGTGGGGCTCCTCATCGGAAGCGTCCCGGTTTGCCTCGGCTGGCTTCTCGGGTCCGTCGGCTCCGCAGGGCGGTCTGTGGCGACTGATGAGTCTCCATCCGCACCATGGATCCGGCACGGCGGCCTCTGCGACTGGTCATACCGTGGTGACGCATGCGCCGTCGCCGGCCGTCAATCGTCCAGTGAAGAATCCGCCGGCTCCTCACAACTCAACGCCACCTTCGTCGAACTCCGGGTCCTCCTCCGGCTCCCCTGCAGCGTCGGGCACGACGGGAACGCCGACTGCCTCGTCCGGTGACTCCGGATCAGCATCTGGTGATACCGGTTCACCGATGGCGGGCGTTCCTCCAACTGATCCGTTCCACGAACATCAGACGCCTCCACCCGATCCGTTCCACGGGCCCGGATTCGATCCAGGCGCGCCGGCCGGACATCCCGGATCGATCGGCGGCGGAGGTGGTCTTGGCGGAGGCAAGGTGTCCGCTGCGCCTGAACCGGGATCCATGCTGCTCCTGAGCACTGGCGTCCTCGGGATCTTCGGGATACTTCGGAAGCGCCGATTGATCTGATGATCCCGACCCTGCTCGTCGCGCTGTCGCTCGCCTGGCTGTACGGCGCGACGCTGCAGGGCCTTCTGACTGAGTGGGTGTCCAGTGCTGATGCCTCCTACGGCATCGTCCTCGTCGCGGTCGCCTTCGTCGTCGTCTGGCGCCGGCGCGAGTTGTTCTCGCGCGCATACGATCCTCACGACAATCCCATCCCCGGTCTTGTGGTGCTGCTGGCGGGCCTCGGCCTCTTTCTGATCGGTCAATTGGCAGCGGACGTGTTTCTCACGCGCATTTCGTTCGTCGTCGCCGCGAGCGGAGCGCTCTGGTTTCTCGCCGGCGCACGCGCCACTCGCACCGTCGCGTCGCCGCTGTTCTTCCTGCTGATGGCGATTCCGCTTCCAGCCCTGGTGATCAACGCCGTCACGCTTCCGTTGCAGCTCGTCGCGTCGCGCATTGGCGAGGCAACGCTGATGGCGACCGGCATCTCGGTGTTTCGCGATGGCAACCTCCTCGAGCTGCCCTCGACGACGCTGGAGATCGCCGATGCGTGCAGCGGCCTTCGCTCGATCGTCTCGCTCACCGCGATCGGCGGCTTGCTCGCGTGGAGCGAGCGATCCTGGCCGCGGAGGCTCGCACTGGTCGCTGCCGGCGTGCCCATCGCCATCGTCATCAACGGCCTTCGCATTATGGTCACGGGGCTTGCGTGTGAGCTCTGGAGTCCGCGTGCGGCGGCCGATCCGTGGCACACCATCAGCGGCTGGCTGACATTCGTCGTGTCGGTAATGTTGCTCATCCAACTGCAACGCGCGCTTTCGACATCGAAGCGCGCGACGTGGGATTTCGATCCGGTGCGCGCATGAGCCGCCAGCGAACGATCGTGGTGCTGTTGCTGATTGGCCTGACGGGCTCTGTCGCGCACGCTATCCGAGCGCGCGGATCGAAGGCCCCGGTGCAGCTGGCGGCGTTGCCGTTTCAACTGTCGGCGTGGGCCGGCGAGGACGCGCCGCCGCTCGACAACGAGACGGAGCGATTACTGGGAGCCGACGCGTACCTCGATCGTTCCTACTCCGGCGCCTCGGGAACGCCGGTCGATCTCTACATCGCGTACTACAGCCGGCAGCAGCCTGGCGCCAGCATCCACTCGCCGCTTCACTGTCTGCCGGGCACAGGCTGGGAGCCGATTGAGATCGCGACCATCCCCGTCACACAGCCCGGCGGTGCGAGCGGTGACGTGCGGCGCATGCTGGTTCGCAAGAATGGAGACCGGGCGATCGTGCTCTATTGGTACGCGGTTCACGGCCGCGTGCTCGCCAGCGAGACGCTCAGCAAGATCTGGCTGCTCCACGACAGCCTGACGCTGCAACGAAGCGACGCGGCGCTCGTCCGCATCGTTGTTCCTGTGGATGGAACCGCTGTCGATGCAGCGCAGCACGAAGGGCTCGCCTTCGCGCATGAAGTGCTTCCCTATCTCCCGCAACTCTGGAGTTGACGTGCTGTCTCGAACGCCTGTTCTGATCGTTCCGCTCCTCATCGTCGCTGGTGCCTGTTCCGGCACCAGGCAAGGTGCGGCCGACTTCGTCCGTCGTGGCGATGAACAAGTCGCGGCGGGACGGAACAGCGCCGCGATTCTCGAGTATCGGAATGCCGTCCGAAGGGATCCGAAGCTGGCCGAAGCTCATCGGAAGCTCGGCGACGTTTACCTGGAGGAAGGGAAGCTCGAAGAGGCGTATCACGCGTTCGCCGACGCCACCAGCGTCGATCCCGCCGATGTTCACTCGCGCGTCGAGGCGGGACGCCTGCTGTATGGAGCCGGGCGGTTCACCGAGGCATTAGTCCGCGCCGAACAGGCGCTCGAGCGCGACGATCAGTCGGTCGACGCGCAGATTCTGGCCGGCCGCGCGCTCACCAGCCTTCGACGCTTCGACGAGGCCATCGCGCAGCTCGATGCCGCCGTCGCCCACGATCACACCCCGCCGGCGTACGCGGCCCTTGCCGACGCGAAACTGGCCGCCGGCGATCGCAGCGGCGCCGAGGCGGCGCTGCGCGCAGGGGTCCTGGCGGCGCCCGCGTCGGCAGATGCGCGAGTCACGCTCGCCGGCTATCTGGTGAGCGCCGCGCGGTATCCAGAAGCCGAGCGTGAGTTCCTCGCGGCGGTGCACGCGAGCCCCGCGAGCGAGACGGCGAATCGCGCGGCGGCGTCGTTCTACCTGTCGAGGCATCAGGATGCCGCTGCGGAGCCATTTCTCAAGACGGCTGCCGGACTGCCGCGTCAGAAGCTGAACTCGACGCTCGCGCTCGCGGACTACTATTCGGCGGCGAAACGGTACCAGGACGCCCGCGATGTCCTGGCGCCACTGGCCGCCGGCTCCGATCCCGGTCCCGCGAAAGTTCGCCTCGCCGCCATCGAACTGGAATCAGGTTCGGCACAGACGGCGCGCCGGCTCCTGGACGACTTGATGAAGCGCCGGCCGACGGCGCAGGCCCTGGCGCTCAACGCGCAGCTGCTGCTGCGGGAAGGCAAATCGGACGAGGCGCTGGCGGCGGCTCGTCACGCGGTCGATCTGGATCCGCAGATCGCGATCGCGCATTACGTCATCGGTTCGATCGAACTGGACCGCGGCCATCTGGTCGACGCGGAGAGCGCGTTCCGGGAAGTGCTGCGGCAGGACCGGTTGACGCAGGACGCCAGCCTGCAACTCGCCAAGACGCTCCTTGCCGCCGGCCGACCCCGTGAAGCGATCGATCTCGCCGACGAGGCAGGACGATCGGTGGACGCGCGGCTGACGTTAGCGCGCGCCCTGGCGGCCGATCGCCAGGAGGCGCGCGCCCGCAGCGAGCTGCTCCAGTTGAGCGCCGATAATCCCGGGTCGCCGCAGCCTTCGATCGAGCTTGGCCAGCTGGAGTTGCGAAGCGGCGCGCTCCCCCAGGCGCGCGCGCTGGCCGAGCACGCACTGGCCCAGGCGCCCGAGTCCGCCGACGCGTTGCTGCTCGCGGCACGCGTCGCGGTCGCGTCGAACGATACGAAGGCGGCCGAACCGTACCTGACCCATGCCGTCGCGGTCGCACCGGCGTTGTTCGACGCCCGCGCCATGCTCGCGCAGATCTACGCCGGGCGTCGCGACTTCGATCGAGCGCGCGCGACGCTCGAGCAGGCCGCAACCCGGCAGCCCGATTCGGCTCCGCCCCGCACGGCGCTCGGCATCGTGCTGGAGGCGGCCGGGCGTCCTTCCGACGCGCGTGCCCGCTACGAACAGGCACTCGCCCTCGATCCCGGCGATCCGGTCGCGTCCAACAACCTCGCGCGAATCTACGCCGCAGACGACGCGATGGTCTCGCCCGCGCTGCAGCTGGCGCTCAACGCCGCCGCGCGCATGCCTGATGATGCCGAGGTTCGCGATACGCTCGGGTGGGTCGCTTTTCGTGCGGGACGGCTGACGCTCGCGGCGTCGGAATTGGAGCGCGCCGTCTCGTTGAATCCCAGCGAGCCGGCCTACCGCAAGCATCTGCAGGAAGTCCGCCGCGCGATCGAGGACGCCGCCGCCGCGGCGAAAAAGCGCGGATAGCCTTACAGCAGCAGCGTCTCCACGCGGTGCGCGTGGACCATGTCCTCGCACGGCGACCACGCAAACACGGTGAAGCGGCCATCCTGCGAGGCGACGAGCGCGACGGCCCTTCGCTGATCGTGGACGAACTGCGCCGCGGACAGGTGGCGCGTGCCGCCGAGTTGCGTCGGGTGGACCGTGAACGCAACGTCCCCTTCGATCGGCTCGGTCACCGCCACCTGCTCGACCTGCGGCGACCCTTTGCGTCTCGCGATCTTCGCGCCGAATGCCTTCAGCTCGTAGGTGTTGGTCAGCACCGTGGCGCCGTCGACGGCAGTCAGGCCGGCGATCGCATTCACCGCATTGCCCACGGCGTCCTGCCACAGCGGGTTGTTGTCGCCTGGTGCGTCACGCGCCAATTCGGCCAATTCGGCAAAGGCCGGCTCGACAGCGTAGGGAACCGGCCGCACGATCGAATCCTGCCACTCGGCATCGTCCGCGGGGACGACGAGCAGAAGGCCGCCGCGTCCGTGGGCTCGCATCGACACGGCGAGCTGAACGAGCACGTTGACCGAATCGATCCCTTTCACCCACGACGCCGGTGAATCGAACCCGAGCAGCGACGACAATAACGGCGGGCAATCGGGCAGGCTCGATGCGCGCTCGTCCACGACCTTGATCTGATCGCCCTCGAGCACGACGACGTTCACGAATTTTCCGGACTCGTCGCCGCGATGATGCTTCACGACCAGCAGTCCTGGCGCGGCGACCTCGACCACCATCGTGAAGGCCGGAATCACCCGGACGGTTCCCCACACGTAAAGGCCTGTTTCGTTGCGCCAGACGCCGAGGTGAATGCCGGGACGTTCCACGGCCGGCGCCAGTTTGACGAGCTTGTCGGTGTGCAGGGGCAACGAATGCTCGAACAGCATCGGATGATCGGCCGCGTCGGGCGGCACCAGGGCGAGCGAGATCTTCGGGACGTAGCTCTCCTCGCGGCGCAAACTGGCCCAGAATGCAGCGTCGATAATCGCCTCGATCGTATCCGCGTCAGGCGGCTGCGTCTGGTGGATGACGCCGAGACGGTCCGCGTCGTGAAGATGATGGGCGAAGTGCGCTTCGATCTTCGGCGCGACGATGCGCGCCGCCGGATATGCCGGTTCGGTCATGGTCGACGACGAGGTGCGCCGGACCATCGGCGCTGCTGGGGCCCGCGGGACGGCCTCGCCCCTTGGCCGCGTGAACCGTGGACGGCCGGCCTGCTGCGCGGATCGCGATGCGGGCGCGGCGGACGGTGATCGAGGTTCTGCTGCGGGCGCGCGCTGTAGTCGAAATCCGGCAGCGTCACGCGCGGCAGCCGAGATGCGATCGCTTTCTCGATGCCCCGCAGATCCTCTTCCTCCTCAGGAGAAACCAGGGTAAAGGCCGAACCGGTCGTTTCCGCGCGGGCCGTGCGGCCGACGCGATGGATGTAGTCCTCCGCCACATGAGGGACGTCGAAGTTCACGACGTGACCCAGCGCGGTGACGTCGATGCCGCGCGCGGCGATGTCGGTCGCCACGAGGACACGATACTTGCCACTCTTGAATCCCGCGAGCGCCTCGGTCCGCTGCGATTGCGATCGATTGCCGTGGATTCTCTCGACCTTGATACCCGCGTCGGCGAGAAACTTGGCCAGGCGGTTCGCTCGATGCTTCGTGCGCGTGAACACGAGCGCGTCGTGCATGTCCTGCCCGCTGAGCAGGTGCAGCATCAGCGCCGGCTTGAGATGCTGAGCGACCGGGTAGACCGCATGCGTGATCCCCACGGCCGGCGCCGCCCGCCGTTCGATGTTGATGGTCGCCGGCGTCTTGAGCATCTCCTTCGAGAGCTGCGCGATCGGCGGCGGCATCGTCGCGCTGAAGAACAGCGTCTGGCGTTTGGCTGTCGGCGGCAGGTGCTTCAGCACGCGCCGGATGTCGGGGAGGAAGCCCATGTCGAGCATGCGATCGGCTTCGTCCAGGACGAGATACTGCAAACTGCCGAGTTTTGCGTACGGTGCGCGGAAATGATCGAGCAGCCGGCCGGGCGTGGCGACGATGACGTCGACGCCGCTGCGAAACGCGTGTTCCTGCGGGCCCATCCCAACGCCGCCGAACACAGCGGCCGACGTCAGAGGCGTGTGCACAGCCAGATCGTTGAGGTCTTCGACTATCTGCGCCGCCAGTTCCCGTGTGGGCGTGAGCACCAGCGCTCGCGTCGTCCCTCGGGGCTTGCCGATGAGTCCGTTCAGAATCGGAAGCAGGAACGCGGCGGTTTTTCCGCTGCCGGTCATCGCGCACGCCAGCAGGTCCTGACCGGCCATCGCCAGCGGGATCGCGTCAGCCTGAATGGGCGTGGGGCGGGAAAACCCGAGATCTTTGAGCCCTTGCAGCAGGCTCGGATGCAGTCCTAGTTCAGTGAATGGCACGGAACATTATGACAGGAGCGCACGATCGTCGTACAATTGGAACGTGAACAAATCGAGACCCTCGCAGCAGAAGCGCCAGCGCGAGCGCCAGCGCCAGGAACGCCAGAAGGAAAAGCAGGCCAAGCGGCAGGAAATCGCTGCGCAGAAGGCCAACAACCCCGGCCGCGCCGGCGGCGTCGATCCCGATCTCGAAGGCATCCACCCCGGCCCGCAGCCGCTGCAGGACTGGCAGACCGAGACGGAGACCGAAAGTTAAGCCGTGACGAGCCGGGCGATCGCCGCCGCCAGTGCGTTGGCGTCGACCGGCTTTGGTATGTGATTCTGATATCCGGCCACGAGCGCCCGCACCCGATCTTCTGGATTGGCGTACGCGGTCACGGCGATGGCCGGCACTGTTCGTATCTTCGGTGAATCCAGCGCCCGGATCGACCGAATCAGCGCGAACCCGTCGGTATCGGCCATCCCCATATCGGAAACCAGCACGTCGGGTTCCCACTCACCGCTTCGCAGCAGCGCGAGCGCCTCGGCCGCCGACCCAATCGCCCGCACGGTCGCCCCGAAGTTCTCCAGCATGGCCACCAGCAATTCCCGCGCGTCGGTTTCGTCGTCGACGATGAGCACGGAGACGCCATGGAGGGTGACCGGTTCGACTACGATCGGATAAATCGGCCGCAGGTCGGCGTCGGCCATGGCCGGCAGGCTGACCCGGAACGTCGATCCCTTCCCCATTCCGTCGCTCTCGACGGCCACGCGCCCGCCGTGCAGTTCCACGATTTGCCGCACGAGCGACAGACCAAGGCCGAGGCCGCCATGCCGGCGGCTTGCGGACGCATCCGCCTGGCGGAACCGATCGAACACGTAGGGAATGAATTCGGGCGGAATGCCCTGGCCGTTGTCGCGGATCGAGAGACGCACGTTCGCGCCGTCGGCGGTGACTTCAATCCGGATACGGCCGCCGGAATCGGTGAACTTGAGCGCGTTCGAGAGCAGGTTCCAGATGACCTGCTGAAGCCGCTCGCTGTCGCCGCTCACCGGTGGCACATCGTCAGCGAACGCCGTTTCGATCGCAACCTTCTTCGCGGTCGCTCCCGGAGCGACGACGTCGACGGCCGCCTGCGCGACGTCAACGAGCGAGAGGGTGTCGACCTTCAGCCGCAGCTTTCCGCTGATGATGCGGGCCATGTCGAGCAGATCCTCGACCAGCCGCATCTGCGACATGGCATTGCGCTCGATCACCTCGAGGGCATGCGCTCGCGATCGCACGGACGGCTGCGTCTGCAGAATCCTCGTCCAGCCGATGACGGCGTTCAGCGGCGTGCGGATTTCGTGCGAGAGCGTGGCGAGGAACTCGTCCTTCAGCCGCGACGCCTCCTCGGCGACCCGGCGGGCCTCCTCGGACGCGGCGATCTGCGTCCGGAGCTCGCGTTCGGAGATGACGCGCTCCGTCACATCTTCGATGAGCGTGATCGTGCCGACCACCGTCTCGTCGTCGGTGAGCGGCTCGATGCGCGCCGACTGCGCCATTTCGGTGATGCCGGCGCCGTGAAAGCTTCTGGTGATCGGGAGCAGGTATTTGTGGAAGCGCTGCGAGAGGACCCTCACCTCGCCCGCGAGCGCGTCGTGGTAGGACGCGGCAAGCCCGCGCTCGACGAGATCCGGAAACAGCTCGAAGAGCGGACGCCCGATCATGTCCGATGAACGAAGGCCGGTCTGCGCCGCCAGCCATGGATTCCAGCGACGGACAATCAGGCGATCGTCGGTGATGAACACACCGCGATCGTCAAGCTGTTCGAACCACTTGCTGGCCGCAGCGCCGAGCGCGTCGAGATTCTCTCCCTTCGCCGGCATGGTCAGCTTTGTGACTGCTCCCAGTCCTCGACCGCGTGAATCAGCCGGTCGAGCGAGGCCACGCTCAGGACGATCACCATGTAGCCGGTCACTTGCGTGTCGCGGAGCCGGAAGCCCGCGTGCACGACCAGCGCGTACCGGATTTCCTCGTGGGCAATCTTCAGCGACTCGAGAATCGCGCCGACATGCTCGATGCTCAGGTGCGGCACGGAGAACGACACCTGTACCTTGAGGAGGTTGCCAAACGTGCCGAGGCACGCATTGAGCAGGATGTTCCCGATCTCGGTGATCACTTCGCGGGCCGACGCGTCGATCGCCAGCGGCAGCGCCGGCTCGTTGGTGAGCAGCTCCTTGAGCATCGCGGCGCCGGCCTCGTCGAGGATCAGCAGCGCGTCGCCGGACACGCGCCCGGTGAAGATCTGGTGCACGCTGGCCACGTGTCCCTGCACGACCCGCTCGAGCGCCTCGCCGACCTCATCGACCGCCTGCAGCGTCACCTGCGGCACCTCGAGGAGCACGCGATGGCCCGTGAGCTGCGACAGCGACGCGGCGGCCCGTCCGAATCCGATGTTCAGGAGCTCGACGAGCGCGTCCTGCTGCAGCGCTGTGAGCTGCATTACGCGCGGAGCTCCAGCGTCCTGGCGACGATGTTCAGCAGCATCAGGCGGTCGATCGGCTTGTTGAGGAACCCGGCGGCGCCCGCCGCGGCGGCGAGCTCACGCGACGAGTCCTGCACGTCGGCCGATACGACGACCACCCGGGCGTCTCCATCCATTTCCGTCAGCTTGTTCAGCACATCAAGGCCGTTCATGCCCTTCATCACCAGGTCCAGCAAGACCAGGTCCGGCTTCTCGAGAAAATAGCGCTCGAGGGCGACCAGGCCATCCTCGGCCTCAGCGACGGTATACCCGGCAGACTCGAGAATCTGCCGCGCGCTTCGCCGCGCCATCGCCGAATCGTCGACCAGGAGAATTTTCTTCACGCTCACACGCGAGCCAGCAGAGCGTCCGCCATGAGGTCGAGGCCCACATTGCCGTCGCTGAGCCCCGCCTCGACAATCGACCGCGGCATACCGTAGACCACGCAGCTCTCCTCCGATTCCGTCAGCACGATGCCACCTTTGGCCTTGATCCAGGCCGCGCCCTCGCGCCCGTCGTGGCCCATCCCTGTCATCACGATGCCGAGAACTCGAGAGCCGTAGACGTCTGCGGCTGATTGAAACAACGTGTCGACCGACGGCCGGTACAGCGTGTCGAGAGGCCGCACGTCGAGGTTGGTGACGACATCTCCGTTGGCGAGGCGGCGCAGCGTCAGGTGGCGCCCCGCCGGTGCCAGATAGACAGTGCCTTTCCTGACGACTTCTTCCCCCTGCGACTCTAGCACGGTGAGCGCCGACTGCTCGTTCAGCTTCTTCGCGTAAAGCTCGGTGTAGCCGACCGGCATGTGCAGGACGATTGCGATTGGCACAGGCAGCTCAGCCGGAAGACGAGGGATCAGCATCTTGAGCGCTTGCGGCCCACCAGTCGAGATCCCGATCACCACCACATCCACGGAACGAGCGGCCGCGGGCCGCGAGATCGCCTGCGGTTGGATGTCGGCGTGAACCGTGGGACGTGCCGCCGCCGCGCCCTTGACCTTCTCAATCAACTCGTCGGCGATCTCGAATACGCGATCGGTGGCCAGCGCCGTCGGTTTCTGCACGAAGTCCACGGCACCGGCGTCGAGCGCCGACAGCACGAGCTCGCCCGACTCGCTCGCGACGCTCACCACGACGATCGGAATGGGCCGGCGGGCCATCTGGGCCTTGATGAACCCGACGCCATCCAGCTCGGGCATGATGAGATCGCAGGTCACGACGTCGGGCCTGAGCTCCTCGGCCATCTCCAGCGCTTCCCGCCCGTCACGCGCCGTTCCGACGATCTCGAAAAACGGGCTGCGCGACAACATCTGGCGGATCACCTTCCGCACGTAGGCCGAGTCGTCGACGATGAGGATGCGGACGATGCTACTCATGGACGTCCCGTTTGACGTAGACGAATGCACGATCCATCTCCTCCAGAGCAAACGTCGAGGTGATGGTGAGCAACGACTCCGACGCGCCGACGCACAAGTAGCCGGGCGACGGCATGGATCGTCCCAGCTGCGCGACCACCTTGCCGATGGCGTGCGGAGAGAAATAGATGAAGGCGTTGCGGCAGAACACGATCGGGAACCGCGCGTACGGCGCGACTTCCTCCGGAATCATCAGGTTCACGACGCTCCATGTAGTAATGCGACGGGTCAACGAGGGGTGCGGCACATAGGTGCCGTCGGCGGCGGTGAAGTACCTCTCCAGGATCGCCGGCGGAATCGCGCGCATGGATCGCTGGCGATATCGCCCCGCCCGTGCCTTGTCGATCGCCGCGCTGCTGGCATCGCTGCCGTGGATTTCGATCGGCACGCGGTCGAACCAGCCAGCTTCGGTCAAGGCCATGGCGATCGTCAGCGGCTCCTCGCCGGTCGCGCACGGAGCGCTCCAGATCCGGATGACGCCGTCGCCGCGTCTCGCCAGTTCCGGCACCGCGCGGCACACGATCGCCGTGATCTGATCCATCTCGCGCCAGAAGTAGGTCTCCGGCACCGACAGCGTGTCCATCAACTGCCGCCACGCCGCCGGCGACGCGGCATCGTCGTACTTGAGCAGATAGTACAGATCGAGGAACGACCGGAAACCGCGCTCGACGACCAGCGGAGCCACCCGCTCGGCGAGCAGTTCGGTGCGGTCGGCGTCGTAGAACAGACCCGTGCGCTCGTGGATCAGATCCCGCAAGACCGGCAACCCGGTCTGCGGGATGCCCAAAAGCTCTGAGCCGAGTGGCGTCATCGAGCGTCCGGCGGGTTTGCATCGACACCCTGCCCCTTTCCCAGGCGCTTCAACGCGATTGCTGCAGCGCGGCGCACGCCTTCAGACGGATCCGATTCGGCCAGTTCGGCAAAGGAGCGTGCCACCCCGCGAGAGCCAAGCCGCGAGAGAATCGTGACGGCGAGTTGCCGTACTGATGCGTCGCCATCCTCGAGCGCCGTGAGCACGTAGGCCGATGCAGTCGGATGCGCCAGCCTGCCCAATGCCTCGAGGACAGCGCGGCGTACCGAGGGTTCGCGCGACGACAGCGCTTCTCCCAGATGCGGGATCGTCGATTCCGAGACGCGCGCCAGGGCGGCGATCGCATCGGCGCGGCGCTGGGAGTCGGCGGCGACGGCCGCGATCGCGGCGACGGCTTCCGCGGCATCGGGAGACGGGGTGGCAGCGATCTGGCTCAGCCCGTCGATGGCCGCGCGGACGACACGCGGATCCTCGTCGGCGGCCGCCGTCCACCGGAGCAATTCCACGCCCTGCGCCCCACCCCGATGCGCGAGGGCCTCGGCGGCGGCCATGCGCCGATCCGGCTGCGGCGCAGCCAGGGTCCGGCGCAAGGGATCCAGCGCCGATGGCGCATCCACCGATCCGAGCGCACGCGCCGCGGCCACGGCGAGCTCGTCGTTGGGCGCCTCGGTAAACGTCGCGAGGAGGGGCACCGCGTCAGCGTCGTTCGCGATCCCGATGTCGCCGATGGCGCGGATCGCGGCGATCCGGACGTGCTGCGCCTCGTCGTCCGCGGCGACTTGTTTCAACAGCGGGAGGGACGCACGGTCCGCCTGGCGGCCCAGGCTCGTGACGCTGAAATACCGCACCCACGGATCGAGATCGGCGACACCTCGGCGCAGTGCGTCGATGGCGTCCGGACGGTCAGCGAACGCGAGAGCTTGAGCCGCCGCCGCGCGCGCCCGTGGCGTGTCTCCGGTCATCGCGGCGACAAGGAGCGTGACGCTACGGTCGTCGTCGAGATACGCGACGTGCTCGAGCGCCGCCGCACGAACCGTTTCATCCCTGTCTCTACAGCGGTCGAGCAGCGCCTCGGCGCAGCCGGCGTATCCGAAATAGCCGGCGATCTTGACGGCTGACTCGCGGACGCGCGGATCGGCATCGTCGAGCAAGGCGCGGACGCGCGTGCCCATGTCGGGGTGACCGATGGAATTCAACGCGCCGATAGCGCCCTGGCGCACCGACAGATCGGCATCCCCGAGGAGGCGCAGCAGCGATTCGAACGCCCGCCCGTCGCCGAGCCTGGCCAGCGCCGCCGTCACCGGAACCAGCAGCTCCCGCGCGTCCTCGTCGATCAGACGCACCAGCGGTTCGACCGCTCGCGCGTCGCCGATGCGACCGAGCGCAACGACGGCGGCCCGCCGCGTTTCCAGGTCGTCGCCGTGCAGCTGTTCGATCAGGCGGTCCACCATCGGCGCGCCAAAACGGACAATCGCTTCCAGCAGCTCGTTCTGCGCTCCCGGCGTGCCGAGCATGTGTGCAAGCGTGCGCTCGACTTCAGCTCCGCGCAGCCAGCCCAGTGCGAGTACGAACTGGCGCAACGACGATCCTGTCGCGCGCCCGGCCGCGTGAATCACGCGAGCGGCGCCCGCGGCGGAGATTGACGCGCGAACCAGTTCTTCGATGTGAGCTCCGCCGCCGCTGAACATCTCGCAGTACCGGTTGTGGAGCGTCGTCAGCGCGTTGACCACGCTCGCCGGCGATACCTGGGGTCGATCGAGCGCGGCGACGAGCGGCGCCACGGCGTCCTCGTCGCCAACCTGACCCAGCGCCTCTGCTGCCTGATCGCAGACGTGCTCGACATGGAGCAGCGGTACGAGCCGCGGCGCAACCGCCGCGTCTCGAATCCGGGCGAGCGCCTCGAGCGCGGGAAATGCGAGAAAGAAGTCGTTCGACTCCGCAATCGCCGCGAGCGGCTCGACGGCCGCGGCAGGACTCAGCTTTCCAAGCGCCTCAATCGCGTGGAAGCGCACGTTCACATCGTCGTCGTCGAGTGCCGCGAGCAACGCGTCGACGGTCTCCGGGCGCGCCTGCGTGCCGAGCGCGAGCGCGGCTTGAATCCGCAGGTCCGCATCCGGATGCTTCAGGAGATCGATGAGCGGTGTCGTCAGATCGACGCCCGTCGCGGACAGCAGCTGCAGCGCGCTGCTCAGGACGCTCAAGTTGCGATGGCCTTCCCGCAGCGCCGACACCAGCGCTTCCGTGAGGCCGGGATCGTGGCGTCCTGCCAGAGCCGATACCGCTGACCGACGGACGCGCCAGTCTTCGTCCGCCATGGCGGACGGCAGCGGACCTAACCCTTCGACCGGATTCATGGCGGCGAGCCGTTCGACGGCTCTCAGGCGCGTCGCCGAGTTGTCATGGCGCAGTTCCACCGCGAGCTGATGCTCGAGCTC
>DASSGK010000023.1:0-5068 GCA_035693505.1 Vicinamibacterales bacterium | reverse complement strand
CGCTCGGCTAAAGCGTTCGCGCCACACGCGCAGTTTGTGTTGGAGCGCGAAGGCTTTAGCCGAGCGATCTGTGGCGCCGTTCAGCCCTTACAAACGCTTACAAATGCCGACGACAAAATGCAACGAATCCACGCCACCCGCCCTATACTCTTGGTGGGGAAACGCATGAAAAAACTGGTGGTTGCGGCCGTCGTCGCCACGCTGTCCGCAACAGCTTCCTTCGCGCAGCCGACCGCAAAAACCGCCGCCGCGCAACCGCCCTCCGTCGCGCCGAAGATGGCCGCATCTCATGCGCCCACCGGGATGCCGATCGACGCGCAGAACAAACTCGTCGCCCAGAACTGCGCCTCGTGTCACAGCGAGAAGATGAAGGCCGGCGAGCTCGTCCTTGCAGGCTTCGATGCCGCGAAAGTTTCCGATCGTCCCGACGTCACCGAGAAAATGATCCGCAAGCTGAAGGCCGGCATGATGCCGCCGCCAGGCGCGCGGCGTCCCGACGCGGCCACGATCAAGACGTTCGTCGAGACGCTCGAAGCGAAGATGGACGCGGCGGCCGTGCTCAACCCGAACCCGGGCTGGCGGCCGTTTCAACGACTGAACCGCGCCGAGTATCAGAAGGCCGTCAAGGATCTGCTCGGCATCGACGTGGACGTCAACGCGTTCCTCCCGCCGGACACGATCAGCAAGGGCTTCGACAACGTCGCCGACGTCCAGGCGTTCTCGCCGACGCTGATGGAAAGCTACCTGCGCGCGGCGAGCTCGATCAGCCGCCTCGCTGTCGGCGACCGCGGCGCGAGCGCCACGTCGGTCACCTACAAGATCGGCCGCACGCTGTCGCAGATGCGGCACGTCGACGGCGCGCCGATGGGCACGCGCGGCGGCGTTTCGGTCGTCCACACGTTCCCCGCCGACGGCGACTATTCAATCAAGGTCTCGCTCCACAACGAGCCGCTCGGCGGCATCTACGGCCGCACGACGATGGCGACAATGGACATCAAGGAGCAGATCGAGGTGTCGATCAACGGCGAGCGCGCCGCGCTCCTCGACCTGAACGTCCGGATGAGCGAGACCGATCCGAAGAACAGCCTCGAGATCAAGACGCCTCCGATTCACATCGCCGCGGGTCCGCAGCGCGTGTCCGCGGCGTTCATCCAGCGCTTCGACGGGCCGCTCGACGATCTGCTGGTGCCGCTCGAGAACACGCTGGCCGACGTGAACATCAGCTTCGGCGTCACCGCGCTGCCGCACATGCGCGACATGACGATTCTCGGGCCGTCGGCGGTCACCGGCGTCTCCGACACGATCAGCCGCCGCATGGTGTTCACCTGCCGGCCGACGAACGCGAAGGAAGAAGAGACCTGCGCGGCGGAGATCGTCAAGGGACTGACCGGGCGCGCGTACCGCGGCGAGGCGACGCCCGACGACGTGCAGGACGCGATGACGTTCTACGAGAAGGGGCGGAAGACCGGCGATTTCGAGGCCGGCATTCGCATGGCGCTCCAGTCGGTCCTGATGAGCCCGCGCTTCCTGTTCCGTCTCGAACAGGCTCCCGCCGCCGTGCGAGCGGTCAACGCATCGTCAACGTATCGCCTCAACGATCAGGATCTCGCCTCGAGGCTGTCGTTCTTCCTGTGGGGCACCGCGCCTGACGCGGATCTCTTGAAGGCGGCGAGCGGCGGATCGCTGCGCACGTCGGCCGGACTCGAGAAGCAAGTGCGGCGCATGCTGGCGGATCGCCGCGCCGACGCGCTGTCGACACGCTTCGCCGGACAGTGGCTGCGCCTGCAGGATCTGGAAAAGATTCACCCCGACTACCTGCTGTTCCCCCAGTACGACGACACGCTCGCGCAGTCGATGGAGCGCGAGACCGAGCTCTTCTTCGACAGCATCGTGCGCGAGGATCGCCCGGTGCTCGACCTGCTGACGGCCGACTACAGCTTCGTCAACGAGCGGCTCGCCAAGCACTATGGCATCGCCAACGTCACGGGCAACGAGTTCAAGCGCGTGCAGCTGCCGGAGTACCGGCGCGGCCTGCTCGGCCAGGGCAGCATCCTGACCCTGACGTCGTACGCCGATCGCACGTCGCCGGTGCAGCGCGGGAAGTGGATCCTGGAAGTGATGTTCGGCGCGCCGCCGCCGCCGCCGCCGCCGAACGTGCCGCTGCTCGAAGATACCAAGGCGATCATCGGCGGCAAGAACCTGAGCACGCGCGAGCGGATGGAAGAGCACCGGAAGAATCCCGCCTGCACGTCGTGCCACAAGGTCATCGACCCGCTGGGCCTGACGCTCGAGAACTTCGACGCGACCGGAGTCTGGCGCATCAAGGACAACGAAGTGCCGGTGGACTCGGTCGGCGATCTCTACGACGGCACCAAGATGAGCGGCCCCGCCGGGCTCCGCGAGGGGATGCTGAAGCACAGCGACATCTTCCTCGAGACCTTCACCGAGAACCTGATGACGTACGCGCTCGGGCGCCGCGTCGAGTACTCGGACATGCCGGCGATTCGCGCGATTCTCCGCGACGCGGGCAGGAACAACAACCGCCTGTCCTCCTTCGTCCTCGGCGTCGTCAACAGCAGCGCGTTTCGAATGGCCAGACCCGACAACCATCTCTTGACCACCGACGCCAGCGAGCCGAAGCGGTCAACGTCCGGTCCACAACGGTAGAGGAGAGCGAATGTTCATCACCAACAAGCACATGTCCCGACGCACGGTGCTGAAGGGCATGGGTGTCACCGTGGCGCTGCCGCTGCTCGAGGCGATGGTGCCGGCGCGGACGTTCGCGCAAACCGCCGCGACGGGGAAGAAGCTGCGCTTCGTGGCGATCGAAATGGTGCACGGCACCGCCGGCAGCGCGCCGATTGGCGCGCAGAAGCACTTGTGGTCGCCGGCGGCCACCGGGAATGCTTTTGACCTGAGCCCGAGCGTGCTCAGCCCGCTCGAACCGTTCCGCGACTACCTCACGATCGTGAGCAACACCGATGTGCGCAACGCCGAAGCGTTCACCGCGCCCGAAATCGGCGGCGATCACTTCCGCTCGAGCGCGGTCTTCCTGACGCAATCGCACTGCAAGCAGACGCAGGGGTCGGATCTCCACGCCGGCATCTCAATCGATCAGATCTTCGCCAGGCAGCACGGACAGGACACGCCGATCCCGTCGATGCAGCTGTGCATCGAGAACGTCGATCAGTCGGGCGGCTGCTCTTACGGCTACTCCTGCGCGTACACCGATTCCATCAGCTGGGCGGCACCGGATCAGCCTTTGCCGATGATCCGCGATCCACGCGTCGTCTTCGACCAGTTGTTCGGCGTCGGCGCCACGCCCGCCGATCGCAAGGAGCGCCGCGCGGAAGATCGCAGCATCCTCGACTGGCTGGGCAGCTCAATCGGCCGCATGCAGAAGGACCTCGGCACCGCGGACCGCGCGCGGCTGAACGACTATCTCGACGACGTGCGCGAAATCGAGCGGCGCATCCAGAAGATCGAGGCGCACAACAGCAGCGGCGAAGAGCGCGAGCTGCCGGGGGCGCCGGTGGGCGTGCCGGACTCGTTCTCGGAACACGTGAAGCTGATGTTCGATCTGCAGGCACTCGCCTTCGCTTCCGACATCACGCGGGTGTTCGCGTTCAAGCTCGGACGCGATGCCTCGAACCGCGCGTTCCCGGAGAGCGGCTTCAAGGGAGCGTTCCACTCGGCTTCGCATCACCAGGAGAAAGAGGAGCGGATCCTCGACTTCGCGAAGATCAACAAGTATCACGTGAGCATGGTTCCGTACTTCCTGGAGAAGCTGAAGAACACGCCGGACGGCGACGGCAACCTGCTCGACAACTCGGTGGTCCTGTACGGGTCTCCGATGGGCGATTCCAACGTCCATAACCACAAGCGGGTGCCGTTCTTCCTCGCGGGTCATGCGGGCGGCGCGTTGAAGGGCAATCTGCACATCAAGGCGGCCGACGGCACGCCGCTGGCCAACGCGATGCTGGCGATGGGACAGAAGCTGGATCTGGATCTGCCCTCGTTCGGCGACAGCACCGGGGCGCTGGACTTGAACAGCGCGCCGGCGGCCGTCGCCACTGACAAAGCGTAACGAACAAGAAGAAACCGCCGCGTCGGGTGTAGTGCGGACCTTCAGGTCCGCAAGGCTCGGCAGGCCTGAAGGCCTGCACTACATGAGATAGGTTGAGCGAATGATTCGAAGATTCGTCATGTTGAGCGCCCTCGGCGCTGTTTCGTTGTCGGCCTTTCTGTATGCCGCGCCGAGCGCGCCGGTGGCCGACGCCGCGATGCAGGGCAATAGAGACGCGGTCCGCTCGCTGCTCAAGCAGGCGGCCGACGTGAATGCCGCCCAGGGCGACGGCATGACCGCGCTCCACTGGGCGGCGATGAAGGACGATGCGGATCTCGTCCAGACGCTGTTGTATGCCGGCGCGAACGTGCGCGCGACCACCCGCATCGGAGCCTACACCCCGCTCATCCTGGCCGCGAAGAGCGGCAGCGGCACCGTGATCGCGCCGCTGCTCAAGGGCGGCGCGGATGTGAACAGCGCGACGAGCAACGGCACGACCGCCCTCATGCTCGCCGCGGCGTCAGGGAACACCGACGCCGTGAAGCTGCTGATCAACGGCGGCGCGAACGTCAACGCGAAAGAACCGGTGCGCGAACTGACGGCGGCGATGTTCGCCGCGGCGTCCAATCGCGCCGCGGTGCTCACGCTGCTCGCAAAGAGCGGCGCCGACCTGAAGGCGACCTCGAAGGTCACCGATCTCGCCGCGTTGAGCAAGGATCCCGCAGCCCTTCGTGCGTTCACGCAGGGGAATCCGCCGCCTCCCGGTGAACCGCCGAGCGGCGGCCGGAGCGGCCCCGCGCCGCAGGCGGCGGGCGGCCGCGGCGGCCGCGGTCCGCAGGTCGCCGGCGTCGATCGCAACTATCAGCTGAACGAGCTCGTGGCGGCCCAGGGCGGGCTCACGCCCCTCCTCCTTGCGACGCGCGAAGGCCACATCGAGGCCGTGAAGGCGCTCCTCGATGCGGGCGCGGACATCAACCCGGTGAGCGCGGGCGACCGGACCAG
>DASSGK010000022.1:0-22113 GCA_035693505.1 Vicinamibacterales bacterium | reverse complement strand
TTCGGGCGCACTCGCGTATCGCACGCAGTTCGTGACGCCTGAACAATGGCACGTGTACGTCGTCGATCTCGAGCCGCGGGTCGGCACCAAGCCAGGCAAGCAGCGGCCGTGCCTGGCGATTCAGCCGACGCCTTTTGCGGCAGCCGGGCTCGCCAGCACCGTCATCCTGCCAATTTCCACACGATTAATCGACGATGCGTTCCCGCTGCGCGTCCGTGTGCCGAAGGGCACATGCGGCCTGACTGTCGACAGCGATCTCCTCGTGGATCAGATCCTCGCGTGGGACAACGCTCTTTTCCGGCGCGACATGGGCGAACTGCCTGAACCGCTGCAACAAGATGTTCGTGACGCCGTACGAGACTTTCTCGACCTGTGACCTAGCGTTCGTTCCACTTCAGCTTTTGGCGGAGGACCTCGAAGTAACTGCGCGAGGACGGGCGCAGCAGCCGCACGCGGCGCTCGGCGCAGCGGATGTGGACCTCGTCGCCCGCCTCCAGTTGATAGCCGGCCTGGCCGTCGAACGTGATGTACAGCTCGTCGCGCTCTGCCATCGTCGGTTGCACCCGCACCATCGACGACGCTGGAATCACGACCGGCCGGTTGGTCAGCATGTGAGGAGCGATTGGCGTCAGGACGATGGCATCGAGCACCGGCTGCACGATTGGTCCGCCGGCCGCCAGGTTGTACGCCGTCGATCCCGTTGGCGTCGCGACGATCAGGCCGTCCGCCTTCACACGCGTGACGAACTCATCGCCCACAAAGACCGAGAGGTCAGTCATCCGGGCGCGGGCGGCCTTGGTGATGACGACGTCGTTCAAGGCCAGGTGGTGCGGCAGCTGCTTCCCGCCACGGAACGTCGTCGAGTGCAGCATCATGCGGGCCTCGACCCGCGCGGCGCCGCTCAGCGCTGATTCGAGCGACGGATACAACTCGGGGAGAGTGGCTTCGGTGAGAAATCCGAGGCTGCCGAAATTGACGCCGAGGATCGGGACGTCGACTTCAGTCGCGCCGGCACAGTCGGCGACCGACAGCAGCGTGCCGTCGCCGCCGAGCACGACGAGCAGGCCGACGTCCGTGACCAGCGCGCTCTTGTCGGCCACCTTGCGGCCTTCCGCCGGCGGCATGAGCGCGGCCGTCGCGGTTTCGAAGATCGCCTCGTGGCCTCGCTCCGCGAGCCACGATTCGATGGCGGTCAGATGCGGCGTCGCCGCTCGAAGATGCGACTTGGCGACGATCCCGACGCGTGTCATGGCGTCATCGTACATCGATCCATCGCCTTGATGATGGCGGTCAGCGCCGAGTTCACGGGACAGTCGATGCCTTTCTGGCGGCCGAGCGCGGCGACGGCCCCGTTCATGTGATCGATCTCGGTCGGCCTTCCGCGCATCAAGTCCTGCCGCATCGACGCGATGGTGCGTGAGGCTCCGAATACGTCGGCGATGGTGGGCAGGAAATCGATCTCGAACGAGACGCCCTCGGAGCGGGCGACCTCGAGGCACTCGTCAATCACCAGCCGCTTCAGCGGATCGAGACGGGGATCCGCGATCCCGCCCACTTCGGTCCCGGTGACGGCCGTGATCGGGTTGATGACGCAGTTGAAAATCAGCTTTCGCCAGATCTCGGTCTTGATATCGGGTGAGATCCGCCCGTCGAGGCCTGCCGTCGTCAGCATCGCGGCGATGCCCGCGCTGAACGGACCGTCTTCGAGCAGCGTGTAGCCAGAGGCAGTGAAATTGATCAAACCAGGGCCCTGGAAGATGGCCCCGAATTGTGTGATCGCGCGGAGGACCGGGCAGCGATTCCGGACGGCGCGGCGCGCGATCCCCTCGCTGTCCAGCCCGTTCTGCACGCACACGATCACCGTGTCGTCGCGAACGAGTTCAGCGATCGGCGCCAGCGCTGCTTCACTCGCGTTGACCTTGGTGGTCAGCAGCACGACCGTGTTCGCAGCCAACGCGTCGAGCCGCGTGACGGCGTTCACGCGCACGGTGGTCGTTTCCCGCCCGATCAGGCGCAAGCCGTTCGAGCGAATAGCTTGCACGTGCTCCGGCCTGGCGACGACGGTGACCGGATGATGCGCTGACAGCTTCGCGGCGTAGACGCTGCCGATGGCTCCGGCGCCAAGCACGACGATCGATTCAGGCTGGGGCACGGAGGTGGAGGAAGAATTCCTGGTTGCCGGTGGCGCCGGTGATTGCTGACGGCGTCATTGCGATGCGCGACAGCCCACAATCGCGTGCGGCTTCGGTGACGCGCTCGATCACCGCCTCGTGCACCGCCGGGTCCGAGACGATTCCGTGCTTTCCGACTTCGCCGCGGCCGGCTTCGAACTGCGGCTTGACGAGAGCGACGATGTCGGCGCCGGCATCGAGAAAGGGCGGCAGGGCCGGAAGAATGTGACGAAGGGAGATGAACGCCACGTCGATCGTCACGAGACTGACGGCGTGCGGAACATCGTCGGGCGTCAGCATCCGCGCGTTGACCCCTTCACGGACGATGACGCGCGGATCGTTTCGGAGGCGCCAGTCCAACTGGCCGCGCCCGACATCAAGTGCGATGACGCTGGCGGCCCCGCGTTGGAGGAGGACATCGGTGAAGCCGCCTGTGGACGCCCCCACATCGAGCGCGCGTCGTCCGGCCGGGTCGATACTGAACGCGTCGAGCGCGCCAGCGAGTTTGAGTCCGCCGCGCCCGACATACGGATGATCCGGTACGGCGAGCTCGACACGCGCATCGCTCTTGACCGCCGCGCCCGCCTTCGAGACGACCTGACCATCGATGGTCACCTGCCCGGCCAGGATCAACGCGCGCGCGCGCTCCCGCGACGGAGCCAGTCCGAGATCGACAAGCGCGACATCCAGACGGGTCTTGGTATTGGTCGAGGCCACGGCATCTGATCCTTCGTGTCCATTGTGTTTGAGCGGCGCATCGAATCAACTCCTGCGTGTAACGACCCAGTCTGCAATTCCCGCGAGCAGGCTGTTTCGAAGGCCTTCCGCCTCGAGCGCCGCGTGCGCTCGCCGCAGGCAGTCGGTCGCGAGCGTGCGCGATTGTTCCAGGCCGAACAGCGCCGGGTACGTGGGCTTGGACGAGGCGGCGTCCTTACCCGCCGTCTTACCGAGGGACGCCGGATCGCCTTCGACATCGAGGACGTCGTCGATGATCTGAAACGCGAGACCAACCTCGCGGGCGTACTGATCGATCGCCGCCACCCGGCGCTCGTCTGCGCCGCCCATGATGGCGCCGCTCAATGCCGAGGCGCGAATCAGGGCACCCGTCTTCAGCGCGTGCATCCGTCGAAGACCCTCGGCATCGAGCGTGATGCCGTGGCCGGGTACCTGTCCGGCGGCCTGCAGGTCGATCGCCTGCCCTCCGACCATGCCGCCGGGCCCCGCCGCTTCGCCGACGATCCGAATGACGCGAAGCTGGCGCTGCATGACGTCGGGATCGGTGGTCGCTGGATCGCGAGCGAGGAGTGTGAACGCCTCGGCATGAAGGCCGTCACCGGCCAGGATCGCGATGCCGTCGCCGTACACCACGTGCAGCGTCGGCCGTCCGCGGCGCAGCGTGTCGTCATCCATCGCGGGCAAATCGTCGTGAATGAGCGAGTAGGTGTGGATCAGCTCGATCGCGCAGGCAGCGGGGAGCGCCGCTTCCATTGCTGGGCTGAAGCCGTCTCCTATGGAATCCTCGACTGCCGGCGCATTGCGAACGGATTCGCCGTCGCCGTCGGTGACGGCGACGGCCGCTGCGGCCAGCGTCAGCATTGGCCGGAGACGTTTACCGCCGGCGAATACGCTGTAGCGCATCGCGTCGGCGACGATGGCCGGACACGCCGGAGGAACCGGCAGGTAGCGATCGAGCGCGGCATCGACGCGTGCGCGCGCGCTCGTGAGAAACGCTGCGAGAGGATCGGCGCTCACGGCGTCAACCGCGCTCGGTGTCATCGGCGCCGAAGGACGCCGGTGCCGCCTTCAGCTCGCCTCGCTCATTGAGGATCTCGATGCGGCGCTCGGCCTGCTCGAGCTGCGTGTGGCAGAACCTCGAGAGCTGGACACCGCGCTCGTACAGCGCCAGCGACTGCTCGAGCGGCAGGTCGCCTTCTTCGAGCTTCTTGACGATGGTTTCGAGCTCGGCGATGGCGGTTTCGAAGTCTTTGATCGACGTGTCGGGCATTACCGTGATGTCCCCGGGGTTCGCGGTGCCGGATCGGCGGATCGCACTTCACAGTGCAGCTCGCCTTCCGACAGCGTCACATGAATCGTATCGCCTGGCGCGGCTCCAGCCGCATTGCGCAGGACGCGCGTCTTGTCCGCGTTCCAGGCGACGGCGTAGCCGCGGCCGAGCACGGCGAGCGGGCTGAGCGTGTCCAGCCGGCCCGCGACGTTTCCGAGTTGTGCGGCGGCGCGATGCTGGCGCCGTCCCATCGCGCGGTCGAGCCGCCCTTGCGAAGCGACGAGCCGCGTGCGGATGCTCGCCAGACGGCGTCCCGCGTCGAACGTCGAGAGCTGGCGCTCGAGTATTTGCCGGCGCCGCTCCCGAGCGGCAAGGCCGGCGCGGACGATTCGCGCCAGGGTATGCGACAGCTCCGCGACATGGCGTCCGCGCATAGCGAGGCGTCCGCGGAAGCCGGCAAACGCCGGCCGGCTGTCCACGATGTGCACCCGACGGCTCAAGCCCTGTACCCGCCCGCGGACCGCGCTGCGAAGACGTCCTTCGAGGCGATCGATGCGGCCGCAGAACTCGTCCTTGGCCGAGACGACGAGCTCGGCCGCCGCCGACGGTGTCGGCGCGCGAACATCGGCCACGAAGTCGGCGATGGTGACGTCGGTTTCATGTCCCACCGCAGCGATCACCGGGACCGGCACGCGCGCGATCGCTCTCGCAACGACCTCTTCGTTGAACGCCCAGAGATCCTCGATCGACCCGCCACCGCGGCCGACGATGACCACGTCGACGCCGGGGACGCGGGCGATTTGCCGCAGCGCCCGCGCGACGTCGGGTGCGGCGTCCTCACCTTGAACCCGGGCCGGGCAAATCACCAGATGCGCGTTCGCGTATCGCCTGCGCAGGACCTTGATGATGTCGCGAATCGCGGCGCCGTCGAGCGACGTGACGATCCCGATCTTGCGGGGCAGTGCCGGCAGCGGACGCTTCCGCGACTGATCGAAGAGGCCTTCGCTCTGCAGCCGTTTCTTTAGTTGATCGAACGCCAGTTGCAGCGCACCCAGACCGTGCGGTTCCAGGTGCTCGCAGACCAGCTGGTATTCGCCCTTCGGCTCGTAGACCGACACGCGCCCACGAGCCACCACGCGCAGACCATCGGCCGGCTTGAACTTCAGGTAGCGCAACGCGGATCGGAAGATCACCGCGCGGATCTGCGAGGCGCCGTCCTTGAGCGTGAAGTACAGGTGACCGGTGTTCCAGACGCGGCAGTTCGAGAGCTCGCCTTCCACCCACACCTCGAAAAACTCGGTCTCGAGCAGATCGCGGACGCGGACGGTGAGCTCGGTGACGGAGAGGACGCGTCGCGAAGGCGCGGAGGCCTGGCCATCGACGTTCGTTGTTCTCGGTTCGGCATTCGGCGTTCGTGGTTCCCCGTTCGCGATTCGCCTGCCGGCGTCAGGGTTTGGCCGCGCCGGCACCGAAAGAGCCGTCGGCTCAGCCGCTTCCGGCTCGTCCTCAAACGGAAGATCGAACAGATCGGTCATCGGCAAGATCCGCGAGCTGCTGGATGTCCTCCGCGCTCAGGCTCAGTCGTTCGATGTCGGTGGCGCGGCCCGTTTGCTCGTCGGCTTCGACGATCACCGCGTTCAATCGCGCGTTCTCGGTCGCGGTCTCGAACCGGGCGGGCAGCGCGGTGAGAAACCGGCCGAGCGCTGCCTGAATGTCGACGCCGATGATCGAATCGTGCGGACCGGTCATGCCTACGTCGGTCAGGTACGCGGTGCCCTTGGGCAAAATGCGCTCGTCCGCGGTTTGCACGTGCGTGTGCGTGCCCACCACCGCCGTGACCTTGCCGTCGAGATGCCACCCCATCGCGATCTTCTCCGAGGTGGCCTCCGCATGGAAGTCGACGAAGACGACGCGTGTGCGCTCCTTGAGCGCTTCGATCTCACGCAGCACCACCGCGAACGGGTCGTCGATGTTCAGCATGAACACGCGGCCCATGACGTTGACGATGCCGACCGGCCGGCCGTCGCGGGTGCGCGCGAGGTAGCTGCCGTTGCCCGGCGCGCCAGCCGGATAATTCGCAGGGCGGAGCAGGCGAGGCTCCGCACCGATGTAGTCCAGCGCCTCTTTCTTGTCCCAGATGTGGTTGCCCGACGTCATCACGTCGACACCCCAATCGAGCAACTGATCGCCGATCTCGCGCGTGATGCCGAACCCGGCCGCTGAATTCTCGGCGTTGGCGATGACGAGGTCGATCCGGTGAAAGTCGACGAGCCCCGCGAGGCCCCGCTTCACGAGGTCGCGCCCGGGCTTGCCGACGATGTCTCCGATGAAGAGGAGTCGGATCATGGCTGCCGCCTTCGCGGCTCCGACGCTACGGCGTGCCACGCCGCAGCTCGATGAACCGAGGTGCGAGCGGAGGCGGGATGGCCGATGGGTGACGGCATAAGGTCGATGGACGATGGTCGCACAGACCATCAACCATACGCCATCAGCCTTCAGCGGCTAGCCATTGACGTCGATTTGAATCGCCCGGCTGCGGCGCTCCACGATCTTTGGAACCGAGACGCGCAACTCGCCGTTTCCCAGCGTCGCACGCGCCTTCGACGTGTTGCAGGGTCGTCCGAGCCGGACAACGCGGGCGAATCGTCCGTAGTCCCGTTCGACGAGATGAAAACTTGATTCGCCCCGAGCGCGGCGCGCCGCTTTCTCGCCGGCAATCAGGACGCTGTCGCCTTTGCCGACGACGCGCACGGCCGACGCGTCGACGCCCGGCAGGTCCACGGTGATTTCGAGCGACTCGTCGGTCTCGTAGACGTCGATAGCGGGGGCGCATTCGCCGGCCAGGGAGTCGGAGCCGAATGTCCGGCCGAGCTCCAGGAAGACCTGCCGGACCTCATCGGCAAACTCGCCGATTTCCGAGGGCAAACCGATCGCGTGAATCCTGGAACGCATGGGGAATGATCGCATAGCCGCCGCTTCCGGCGCTACCGCTCCCGTAACCTCAAGCGGGTCATGAGAATAGCTACCTCATTAATATTAGTGTTTAAGACTCATATAAAATGCTTGACATGCACTCATATCATCTCTATACTCCTTTCATCTTAGGAAACGAGGACAGCAACCATGCCCGGTAAAGTGATTGGAATCGACCTCGGCACGACCAACTCCGTGGTCGCGGTGATGGAAGGCGGCGAGCCCACCGTCATCGTCAATCAAGAGGGTGCCCGCACGACCCCCTCCGTGGTGGCGTTCACCAAGGACGGCGAACGGCTCGTCGGACAGGTCGCCAAGCGGCAGGCGGTCACCAACCCCGAAAACACAGTCTTCTCTATCAAGCGCTTCATGGGACGGAAGTTCGACGAGGTCACCAGTGAGGCGTCGCGCGTTCCGTACAAAGTCGTTCGCAACAGCAACGGCGATGCGTGGGTCAACGCGCGCGACAAGAAATACTCGCCGCCCGAAGTCTCGGCGATGATTCTGCAAAAGCTGAAGCAGGCCGCCGAGGACTACCTGGGCGAGAAGGTGACCGACGCGGTCATCACGGTGCCCGCGTATTTCAACGACGCGCAGCGCCAGGCGACCAAGGACGCCGGCAAGATCGCGGGGCTCAACGTCTCGCGCATCATCAACGAGCCGACCGCGGCCGCGCTCGCCTACGGTCTGGACAAGAAGAAAGACGAGACGATCGCCGTGTACGACTTCGGCGGCGGCACCTTCGACATCTCGGTGCTCGAGGTGGGTGAGGGAGTCGTCGAGGTCAAGGCGACCAACGGCGACACGCATCTTGGCGGCGACGACCTGGACGACCGCATCATCGAATGGCTCGTCGCGGAGTTCAAGAAGAGCGAAGGCATCGACCTGTCGAAGGATCGCATGGCGCTCCAGCGTCTGAAGGAAGGCGCCGAGAAAGCCAAGATCGAGCTCTCGACGGCGATGGAAACCGAAATCAACCTGCCGTTCGTGACCGCCGATGCGACCGGTCCGAAGCACATGCAGGTGAAGCTGACTCGAGCGAAGCTCGAACAGCTCGTCGACGACCTGCTGCAGCGCACGATGGCGCCGGTCAAGCAGGCGCTGGCGGATGCCGGCGTGGAGCCTTCGAAGATCGACGAAGTGGTGCTGGTCGGCGGCTCCACGCGCATGCCCAAGGTTCAGCAACTCGTGCGGGAGTTCTTCGGGAAAGAACCGCACAAGGGCGTCAATCCCGATGAAGTCGTGGCGGTCGGCGCCGCGGCGCAGGGCGGCGTGCTTACCGGCGAGGTGAAGGATCTGCTGCTGCTCGACGTGACGCCGCTGTCGCTCGGCATCGAGACGCTTGGCGGCGTGCTCACGACGCTGATTCCGCGCAACACGACGATTCCGACGCGGAAGAGCGAGATCTTCTCGACGGCGACCGACAACCAGCCCAACGTGGAGGTGCACGTGCTCCAGGGCGAGCGTCCGCTCGCGCGGGACAACCGGACGCTTGGGCGCTTCCAGCTGGTGGGTCTGCCGCCATCGCCGCGTGGCGTGCCGCAAATCGAGGTCGCGTTCGACATCGACGCCAACGGCATCGTCAACGTCACGGCGAAGGACATGGCGACCGGCAAGGAGCAGAAGATCACCATCAACGGGTCGAGCGGGCTCTCGAAGGACGATGTCGATCGGATGGTGAAGGAAGCGCAGAGCCACGCGTCCGAAGATCAGGCGCGGCGCGACCTGATCGACGCGCGGAACCAGGCCGACTCGCTGGGCTACCAGGTCGAGAAGACGATCAACGAGAACCGACAGAAGATCGCAGTCGGCGACCTCTCGAGGATCGAGGCAGCGATTGCCAATCTCCGCTCGCTCTCACAGGGCGAAGACGTGGCGGCAATCCGGAAAGCGACCGAAGAGCTCCAGCATGCGTCGCACGCGGTGGCGCAGCAGCTTTACCAGACTCAGGGTTCGCAGGGTGCTCAAGGTGCTCAGGGTTCGCAAGGTGCTCAGGGCTCGCAGGGTTCGGGCCCGTCGAACGTCAAGGACGCAGAAGTGGTCGACGCGGAGTACGCGGAGACCAGTCAGTAAACAACAGGTCGGGTAGGTCGCGTGGGTCGGGTAGGTCGGGTAGGTGTTCGACCCACCTGACCCACTAGACCCACCCGACCATCATCAACATTGGAGGACTGTTATGGCTATCGTTCGTTGGGACCCGTTTCGCGATTTCGGTTTCGCCGCACCGAGCACCACGTGGATGCCGCCGGTGGACATCTATCAGACCAGCGATCATGAGCTCGTGTTGAACGCCGAGCTGCCCGACATGACGCGGGAAGACATCGACATCAACATCGAGAACTTCGTGCTGACCATCAAGGGCGAGAAGAAAGTGTCGGACGGCGTGAAGGAGGAGCAGTTCCACCATGTGGAGCGGCGCTACGGCACCTTCGCCCGGTCGTTCTCTCTGCCGACGACCGTCGATCCGAATCGAGTGAGCGCCGACTACAAGAACGGCGTGCTGACGGTCAGGCTGCCTCTGCGCGAGGAAGCCAAGCCCCGGTCGATCAAAGTCAACGTCGCGGCATAGTCCTCGGACCGTTAGGCAGGACGGGCGGGACAGGCAGGATGGGCAGGACAGGAAGAACGCTCCGCCCTCTCCCGCCCGTCCTGCCTCTCCCGCCCTTCCTGCCCCTCGTCTCCACGTGTTAACCTCTATGCCCGAGATGGACGAACCGACACCTCTACAACAGCACCCCGACACACCCAAGATTCCGTCCGAGCCGTTGCCGCCGATCCAGAGCCGGTTTCTCTTCGTGGACGTGGCGGCGCTTCGGGCGAAGCAGCTGCGGCGCGGCGCGCGGGCCCGGCTCGGCGAGGAAATCCAGGCGCCCCACAAGGCTGAGCGTGTGGCGATGGAAGAAGTGAAACGCGGGCTGGTATATTACGACGTCCCGCCCGCCAAGGCCGTGGAAGGCGAGACCGAAGCATGAACAGCGACGCCGTTCAGATCGTCATCGGGACGCTTCAGGGCCTGCTGTCGAGCACGGGATTCGTTCTCGTGCTCTTCATCGGCTTCTGCGTGATCGTCGGGTTCACGAAGACGAAGAAGACGGCCGGCGGCCGCGCGACGGTGGTCAAGAGCCTCGACGAGCGGATCAGCCAGAAGCCGTTCGTCTATTTCGCGCCTGGCGCTCCGCGGGGGCCGGCCGACCAGCTCAAATCGCCGGAACTGATCGAAGCGGCCGCTCGTAAATGATTCTGACGGGTCCGGGCTGAGCCGGAACCCGGGAGGATCAACATGTTCTTCCTGCTCACATTGCCATTCCGGATCGCCTTCGGGCTTCTGTGTGGCCTGTTGTTCCTCCCGTTCGCCCTGCTGTTCCTCCCGTTCATGCTCCTGCGGCTGCTGATCAAGTCGGTCGTACTGCTGGTGGCGCTCCCGTTCGTGCTGCTGGCCGTCGGCGGCGCGCTCCTGGCCGCATTCGTCGCCGTACTGTTCGCGGTGATGATCCCGCTGTTGCCGTTCGCCTTTCTGGCGCTGTTCATCTGGGCCATCATCCGGCTGACATCGCGGCCGTCGCTCAGCTACTAAGCTTCAGGCAAAACTCTCCGGCTGCCAGCGCAGTCCCAGATTGATGATGCGCTGCAGCACCGTTTCGTAGCTGATCCCCATTTGCTGCGCTGACGCCGCGAAATCTTCGCCTTTGGCGATTTGCGGGTTGGGATTGGCCTCGATAATCCAGGCATTCCCCGCTTCGTCGAGCCGCAGATCGATTCGGGCGTAGCCGCTCAGTTCGAGCGCCCGGTAGGCCCGCTTGCACAAATGGTGGATGCCGTCGGCCATCGCCTGCGGCAGGTCCCTGGCCAGCCCGCTGTCGATTCCATATTTTTTCTGATACTTGACGCTCCACTTCACGCGGTCGGTCGCGATGCGTTTCGCGCCTTCCGGCATATTCGTGAAGAACAGCTCCCAGATCGGCAGCGCCTGCAGCGTCTGGTTGCCCAGGATGCCGACGTAGAGCTCCCGCCCTTCGATGTACTGCTCGACGATGGCGGCCGTGCCGATGCTCTCGTGGATGAACGCCACGCGCTCTTTCAGCTTTTCGTCGCTGTCGACGACGGATGCCTGCGAGATGCCGATCGAGGCCTCCTGCGTGAGCGACTTCACCATGAGCGGGAACGGCAATCGTTTCGGCCGTCGAATCGGACGGCCGATGCGAACGACTTCGAATTCCGGGACGGCGATGCGGTGATAGGCGAGCAGCTTCTTCGACAGCGACTTGTCCCGCGCCAGCAGGAGTCCCCGCGGGTTGCAGCCCGTGTAGGACAGCTTGAGCAGCTCGAGGTGCGAGACGACGTTCTGGTCGAAGATCGTGATGTCGTCGAACCCTTCGAGCAGGTTGAAGGCGATGTGCGGCTTCCACTCGGTCGCGAGCCGGCGGATTTCTCCCAGGTCGTCGTGGACGCCGAGAGCCTGCACCTCGTGGCCCATCGCCGTCAGCGTCGAGATGACGTCGTACTCGGTCCGCCACGGAGCCGACACGATGTCGGTGCCCTCCTCGACTTTGTCCGGCGGAATCAAGTGGCGGTGAACGAGCGCGAGCACCCGAAGTTTTGCGCTCATAGCGCGACCCTGTGCCTGCCGCTGTGGAGGTAATTCATCGTCTGGACAGTCAGAAAGACCATGAAGTCGATTTTGGTCGCCTCTTCGGCGTCGGTCAGACGGAGGTTGAGATCGCGGCAGCGCTCGATGATTTTCTCGAGGAGCTGATCGATCGTGTACTGGTAGCTGTCGGTGAAGCTGGCGATCGTGCTGCGCGCTTCCTTCCGGATGCGGCGGACGAAACGCGCCGCAGACACGTTCTTCGCGTACTCCGGTGCGTCGGAGAACAGGTTACGCAGGTCGCTCTCGTAGAAGTCGGGGTGATCCAGACCGTAGTGTTCGCGCTTCTTACGATAGTGCTCGCCGAGAGTCTTCTTCAACCGCGCCAGCGGATCGACCTGACGCTTGGATTTCACGCGCGGCCGCACCGACGACAGCTCGCGCATCAACCGATCCATGTATTCGAGCTTCCGCTGAGCGGGCCAGCCCGAGTAGCGTGTCGCCCACATCGACTGCGGGTCCATCCACACCGCGAACGTTTCGGCGAAGTCCTCGTCGGGATGGCTTTGCGCGTACCAGTGATCGAGGTGCTGCACGAAGCTCTTGCTGTACGGCTTCGGCGTGTAGTACTCCGGGTACTCCGTTCGGGGATCGCCGAAGAGCCTCCGCCGCGTGGGACGGCGCTGCAGCTGGTACGCGTTGTCGATCGCGTGTCCCGCTTCGTGCCTCAGGATGCGCAGGCACGACTCCGGATCGCCGCCCTCGACTTCGAGCATCTCGGCGCGTTCCAGCTTGGCGAGCCGCGGATGCGCCAGGTAGAAGGGAATCGCGATGCCGGGCACGCCATCCGGCGTGAACCACTCGTCGGAGAGCCAGTAGTACGGCCGGAACGTGAGATTGCGGGCCGCCAGTTCGGCGTCGAGCTGGGCGATGCGCGGCTCGAGATCCGTCCCGGCTATCGTCAGACCGAGGTCGCACATGCGGACTTCGAGCAGCTTCTCGTCGCTGAGCGTCGTCCAATCGGCCGGTTTCAGCGGCTCGGGATCGGGAGTGGCGGCTGTGTCGGCCATTCAGTGTCGCGTTCGTACGCGTCGGCAATACGCAACAGCGTCGCTTCGTCGAAACGTCGTCCCATCAACTGCAATCCGATTGGCAGTCCGCCGTCGCTGGACGGCGAGCCGCCCGCCTGCGCCGTCCCCGAACCGCCGGTAAAACCGCACGGCACGCTGATCGCCGGCAGCCCCGACAGGTTCGCACTGACCGTGAAAACGTCCATCAGGTACATCTGCACCGGGTTCGAAACGCGCTCGCCGATCCGGACGGCGGGGGTCGGGCTCGTCGGCATGGCGACGACGTCGACTTGTTCGAAGGCCCGATCGTAGTCTCGCAGGATCAGCGTCCGCGCCCGCTGCGCCTTCAGGTAGTACGCGTCATAGTACCCGGCGCTCAGCACGTAGGTGCCGAGCATGATCCGCCGTTTGACCTCCGGACCAAAACCCTGCGCGCGTGTGCGCGCATACATCCCTCGCAGCCCGCGGTCCTTTGGGTTCGGACCGTCGTCTTTCGCGCGAAAGCCGTAGCGTACGCCGTCGTATCGGGCCAGATTGGAGCTCGCCTCGGCGGTCGACACGAGATAGTAGACCGGTGTCGCGTACCGCGCGTGGGGTAGATCGACGTCGACCAGCGTCGCGCCACGCGAGCGCAGCGTTTCGAGCGCCGCGTCGGTGGCCCGCGCGACCTCAGCGTCGATGCCCTCGAGCAGGGCGCGTGGAACGCCGATGCGGATGTCGCGCACGTCGCCGGTGAGCGCCGCGGTGTAGTCGGGCACCGGTTCGGCGGCGCTCGTGGCGTCGGCGGGATCGGGGCCGGCGAGGACGCCGAGGGTCACGGCGACGTCGTGTACCGTGCGTGCCAACGGTCCGATCTGATCCAGTGACGAGGCGTGGGCGATGAGCCCGTACCGAGACACGCGTCCGTAGGTGGGCTTGAGGCCGACGACGCCGCAGAGTGCCGCGGGCTGACGGATGGATCCGCCGGTGTCCGATCCGAGCGCGACCGGTGTGAGCCCCGCGGCGACCGCCGCGGCCGATCCTCCGCTCGTCCCGCCGGGGATCCGATCGAGCGCCCACGGATTGCGCACCGGACCGAACGCCGAGTTCTCGTTCGACGAGCCCATCGCGAACTCGTCGCAGTTCGTCTTCCCGACGATGACGGCGCCGGCGTCTTCGAGCCGGGCGACGACGGTCGCGTCGTATGGCGGCACGTAATGCTCGAGCATCCGGGACGAGGCGGTTGTCCGGACGCCGCGCGTGCACAAGTTGTCCTTCAACGCGACCGGGACGCCGGCAAGCGGCGCGCTGCGCCAGCGATCCGGATCCTTGTCGATCTCCCTGGCGCGCGCCATCGCGCGGTCGGCGACGACGGTGTTGAACGCGTTCAGCGAGGGGTTTGCCTGTTCGATGCGAGCGAGTGCGTCGGAACACACGTCGGCGGCAGACCGCGTACCCGACCGGATCGCATCGCGAACCTCGCGGATAGTCGCGCTCATCGTCCGCCTCGGGGATGGGTTACCGCGCGCAGCGCTGCGCTCTCTGACCGCCGTGCATTCATCCGAGGACCCGCGGCACCCTGAAGAATCCGGCGTCTACGGCGGCGTCCGGCGCGCCGGCCAGTGCCTCATCGCGATCGATCGACGGCTGCACCTCGTCCGCGCGGTCGCTCAGATGACTGCCTGCGACTGATGACGTGGGCTGCACTCCGGCGGTATCGAGCTGTTGAACGACCTCGGCATACTCGAGGATCTCGCCGAGCTGGCGCGCGAAGAGATCGATCTCCGCGGCGTCGAGGTCGAGGTGTGCCAGCGCGGCAATGGCCGCTATCTGATCGCGCGTGAATCCCGCAGGCATGCCAAATGCTAACATCGAAAACCATCGATGGCAGGTGGCGCCGGATCGCCGACCGCGAAGTCATCAGCCATCGGCGAGCAGCCATGTCAGGCAGCGTGAGAAGGGCCGCCGTCGCTGGAACGTGGTACCCGAAGGCCGCATCTGCCCTCGAAGGCGCGGTCGATCGGCATCTGACAGCTGCCGGGCTCCGCGGCGCAGGTCCCGGCGGGGAACTCGTCGCGCTGATCGCACCGCATGCAGGTCTGATGTACTCCGGACCCGTCGCCGCGCATGCGTACCGGCTGCTGCGCGGCCGAGCGTTCGATGTCGCCGTGCTGGTCGGACCTTCCCACTACGCCGGGTTCGACGGTGTTGCCCTGTTTCCGTCCGGCGGATTCGAGACGCCGTTCGGCGTGGCGAAAATCGACAGCGAATGTGCCAGCGCGATTGCCGCGGCATCGCCCGTCGTGCACGAGGGGCCGGCCGTCCACGCGCGTGAGCACTCGCTGGAAATGCAGCTGCCGTTTCTCGCCCGGCTGGTACCGGACCTTCCGATTGTCCCGATGCTGGTCGGCTATCAGACGGCGGCGACCGCCGCTGCGCTGGGGGACGGCCTCGCCACGGCGCTACAGGGTCGGCGAGCCTTGCTGATCGCGAGCAGCGATCTCTCGCACTATCACGACGCCCAGACAGCCGCCGCCCTGGACCACGTGGTCATTGATTGTGTAACGCGCTTCGATCCTGACGCGCTGCAGGCTGCGCTCGACGCACGGCCTGAGCACGCGTGTGGAGGCGGACCGATGGTCGCCGTCATGCGCGCTGCCCGGGCAGCCGGCGCCCGCGACGCCAGGATCCTCGACTACGCCGACTCCGGTGACGTGTCCGGCGACAAGTCGTCGGTGGTCGGGTATCTTGCCGCGGCATTCGGCCGCTTCGATCGTCCTACGATCGCGGCGCCGGCGGACGCATGATGATCAGGCTCATGTTCGAGCCGCCGTGCCGGACGCGCGGAAGCGGGGCGTGGTGACCAGCGATCACGATCGCCGGCTTCTGCTGCGCATCGCGCGTGAGGCGATCGAGGCGTTTGTCAGCGGCACGCCGGCTCACGTGCCGGGCGACGCCGGCGTGCTGTCTCGGCCGGGCGGCGCATTCGTGACGTTGCACAAAGGCGGCGATTTGCGCGGGTGCATCGGCCACATCGAGCCGACAGAGCCGCTCGGCGCTGTCGTCCCACGCTGCGCCGTCGCGGCCTGCAGCACCGATCCGCGCTTTCCCCCGCTCGCGCCGGACGAACTGGACGCGATCGACATCGAAATCTCCCTGCTCGGTCCGCTGGAGCCGATTACCGGTCCCGCGGATATCGTCGTCGGACGGGATGGTCTGGTCGTGGAGCGCGGCTGGCAGCGCGGACTGCTGCTGCCCCAGGTGGCCACCGAGTGGAACTGGAACGCCGACACGTTCCTCGCGCACACCTGCAGGAAAGCCGGGCTACCACTGGACGCCTGGAACCACGGCGCGAAAGTGTGGCGATTCGAGGCGGAAGTGTTTGGAGAGCGGAGTAGGGCAGGATAGGCAGGATGGGCTGGACGGGCAGGATACTTATGCTCGCTCTTCCCCTCCTGCCTTTCCCGCCTCTCCTGCCCGTGCCGTCATAAGTCCGCGAAGCGTGTTGAGATTCCGCTCGTCGAGCGGATCGATCGCGATCGGTCCCGTGGCCTTGCCTTCGGCCTTCGGCGTTTCCAGCAGCATCGGCAGGTCGCGAAAGCGAGGATCGTTCACGATGCGGCGAAACGGTTCGAGGCCGAGATAACCCTGTCCGATGTGCTCGTGGCGATCGACTCGGCTGCCGAGCGGCCGTTTCGAATCGTTCATGTGAAACACGCGAAGCCGGTCGAATCCGATCAGCCGGCCGAATTGAGTGAACGTTGCCGCATACCCTTCGGGCGAGCAGAGATCGTATCCCGACGCGAGCAGATGGCAGGTGTCCAGGCAGACGCCGACGCGCCGATGGTCGTTCATCTTCCCGATGATCGAGGCGAGCTGTTCGAACGTCGCGCCGAGCGCAGTGCCTTGTCCCGCGGTGTGCTCGAGCAGGATCATCGTCTTGCCGCGCCGCCGCTCGCGCAACAACTCGAACAGTGCGTCGGCGATCAGCGTCAGCCCTTCCGCCTCGCTGCCGACCGTGTAGGCGCCCGGATGCAGAACCACGCCGAGCAGGCCGAGCGCTTCGGCACGATCGAGCTCGTCGCCCATCGCCTCCATCGACTGCTTGCGGAGTGTGCGATTCCCCGTCGCGACGTTGATCAGATAGCTGGCGTGTGACACGACCGGCCAGATACCGGCCGCTTTGACCTTCGCCCGGAACTCCCGAATCTCCTGGCGTGGAAGCTCGCGTCCACGCCACTGGTTGGCGTTCTTCGCGAAAATCTGAAGCGCCCCGCACCGATGCACCACCGCGCGCTCGACGGCGCGCGGCAGTCCGCCTGCCACTGACATGTGAGCGCCTAGCCGAGGCACACTGGGGTCCCGCGCTAGCGGCGGACGCCGAGCGACTCTTCGAGAACGCGACCGTCGGCGCCCAATCGAACCGTCGCGGTAAATGGATTGGTGCGCGGGCCCGGTTGATCGAGCGCAAAGGCGCCGCCCGCAAATCGCATGTCGGTCCATCGAACCGTAGTCCCGCCATCGGTGTCGACTGCCGATCGCGCCGCCGGTAGGCGCGAGAATCCGAGATACACCTGTCCGAGGTGTGTCGCGGCGGCTTTCTCCACCGTTGGCGTCCACACGTTCGGGTAACGCAGCGTGAGACGCCAGGGCGCATCGGATCCACTCTCGGGCTCGCGAAATCGTCGATCGAGCAGATCGATGTCATGAATCTCGTAGGCGTTGGACATCTGGGCGATGATGCGCCAGCTGAACGGTGACGTGAACGACGGCATCGCGACGATCTCGACGAGGCAGCGCTTCCCTGGCGGCGGATTCGACGGCGGCGCGGGGCGGGGCCACGAATCGAGCATCCCGCCGGAGTCGGCCGGCGGATCGCAGGGAGGCGGAAGCGTCGGACCGAACAGTCGAGGCGCAACCTCGAGCGCCTGATAGTGCGATGCTGCGCGCACGCCGTAGTTGGTCGCCATCACCAGCAGGACGAACGCGGCCTTTGCGCGCCGTTGCTGCACGTTCGACCGGCCCAGCAGACCGATCACCAGCGCCATCAGCAGGTAGATGTCGACGATCGGCATCCAGTCCATCGCGAACCAGTGCCAGTCGAATGGGCTGAGCAGACGCGTTCCATATGACGTCGGCAGGTCCATCAACACGTGGAGCAGCACGCCGACGATCGAGACGGCGATCAGCATTCCGAGCGTCGCATCACCAGCGTCAGCGGCGTCCGCGTCACCGCGCGCGTCGGTCTGTCGTGTTCGCTGGTCGTAGAACCGGCGTCCGATCCAGACGAGCGACCCGGTGATCACGCCGAGGGCGACGACACCCAACGGGCCGTGTGTCATGCCCCGATGCCACTCCAGATATTTCACGGCGCCGCCGGCGGTGGTCACGATGTCGATGTCAGGAGCGTTGGATGCCAGAAGGAGTGCGGCTGTGGTGCCGCGGCCGGCGCGCGCAAGCGGTGTGCGCGCGAGTGTGACACCGAAGAGCGAATGAGTCAGATTATCCAAGTGCCGTAATATACCAGTATGCGAAAGAAGTCCGCCGTCGCCGTCGTGCTGCTCGCGGCGGCGCTCGTGCCATCGCCGGCGCTCGCATGGGGCGCCGTCGCGCATCGGTACATCATGCGGCGTGCCATCGATCTATTGCCGCCCGAGATCAAGCCGTTCTTCGAACACCACCGCGACGAGCTCGTGCTTCGCGCAAACGATCCCGACCTCTGGCGCGTCGTCGGATTCGAGGACGAGCCGCCGAATCATCAAATCGATTTCGGAGTCGAAGACTACGGGCCGTATCCGTTCGTCGCGCTGCCGAGGGAATACGACGCGGCGGTCGAGAAATTCGGCGTCGCGGTCGTCCGCCGTCACGGGCTGCTGCCCTGGCGGACGATGGAAGAATTCGGGAACCTGCGCCGTCTGTTTCAGGGGTTCGCGCGCAATCAGCTGTACGTCGAAGGTAATACGGTGCTCTTCGCATCCACGCTCGGCCACTACATCCAGGATGCGTTTCAACCGCTCCACGTTCACAACAACTACGACGGCCAGCTATCGGGCCAGACTGGCCTTCACAGCCGATTCGAGGCGGAACTGTTCGAGCGCTTCGAATCACGTCTGACGATCAATCCGGGCCCCGTGAAACCTGTCGCGAGCGCGCGTGACTTCATCTTCGACACCGTGCTCGCCAGTTTCCAGCTCGTCCCGAAGATTCTCGCCGCGGACCGCGACGCGATCGGAATCAGGGACGCGTACGACGACGCGTACTTCGAGGCGTTCTTCACGAACATCCGGCCCGTTCTCGAGCAGCAGTTGGCCGGTGCGATTACCGGGACCGCAAGCGCCATCGTCGGCGCCTGGACCGAGGCCGGTAAGCCGGCGTTGAAGACATCCATTCCACGCGCTGTTCAGAAGGTCAAGAAGCCGTAGCGATTGAGCAACGAAGCCGTTTATCTCGTGCCGATCGGATCCGGACGATTCGATCTGTATACCGAGCCGTCAGACGAGGCGGAATCGATGGGCCGGGGGCACCCGGCGTTCCTGGGCCGCGTGATCGAGCGCATTCGCGACGCGTGGCGGCAGATGAAGCACGCCGCGACCGCTCCGGGCGATCGGACCGGACGCCTGACTCGCATCCGCGACTGGGTCGTCTGCCGCATCGCGGAGTCGATCGCCGAACAACGCACCTTGTGGTCGCTGCGCACGCTGACCTCCGCCACGTTCATCTTTCCCTCGGACTTGTCGGAAACGTCCGCGGCCTCGATTCGATCGCGTGTTCTGATGCGCGCGCGCCGTCAGCACGGTTGGTGGCTCCTCTTGAATACCCTTGGAGTGATCCTCACGGCGATCCTCGTGCTGCTGCCAGGTCCGAATCTCATCGGCTACTACTTTCTGTTTCGCGTCGTCGCACACTACCTGTCATGGAGCGGCGCCCGCCACGCGCTCGAGGGCGTCTTGTGGCGGCCGACCGCCGAGCCGGCGCTGACCGAGCTCGGCACGCTGGCCCGCCTTCCACGCGAGGCGCGGGCATCGCGCGTGGCCGCCATCGCGAGCCAGCTTCGGCTCACGCGTCTGGAGGCATTCTTCGATCGCGTCGCCGTCCCCGTGCCCTGAGAATCACCGCTGTTATATACTCGACGCTAACGCCTTGAAACTACAGGACATCGCGGATCGATTGCAGTGCACGCTCGACGGCGACGGCGACGTGGACATCGTCGGCATCGCGGCGGTGCACAAGGCCGGTCCCGGCTATCTCACTTTCGTGGCCAGCTCGCGATACCTTCCCAAGCTGGCCACCACGCGAGCCTCTGCCGTGATTCTGGGACGCGGCACCGGACGCGCCTCGCCCGTCAATTGCGCGGTGCTGTACGCCGACGATCCGTATTCAGCGTTTGCGAACGCGGTGACGTTGTTTGCGCCGGACACGCGGCCAATCCCGGGTGTCGATCCGATGAGCGCGATTGCCAGCGACGCGTCGATTGGCGACGGCGCTTCGATTGGCGCCTTCGTGACGATCGGGCCCGGTGCCGTTATCGGCGCGCGAACTGTCATCCATCCGAACGTCGCGATCGGCGCGGGCGTTCGGATCGGCGACGACTGCGTCATCCATTCGCAAACGTCGATCCGCGACCGCGTCGTCCTCGGCGATCGCGTGACGCTGCACGACGGCGCGGTGATTGGCAGCGACGGGTACGGCTTTGCGCGACAGAAGGACGGCACTCACCTGAAGATCCCTCAGCACGGCGACGTCGTGATCGAGGACGACGTCGAGATCGGCGCGAACGTCACGGTCGATCGTCCGGCGATCGGAGAAACGCGCATTGGCGCCGGCACGAAGATCGACAACCTCGTGCACGTCGCTCATGGCGTCGCGATCGGCCGCCGCGTACTCCTCGCCGCCCAGGTCGGCATCGCCGGTAGCGCCACCATCGGTGACGACGTGATGATGGCCGGGCAAACGGGCATCACCGGCCACATCACGGTCGGCGACAAGGTCATCGTCGGTGCCAAGAGTGCGGTGCTGCAGTCCGTGGAGCCGGGGACGTTTGTGACCGGCTCGCCGGCGTTCGCGCACGGCGACTGGCGTAAGGCGTCCGTAGTCTTCCGCCAGCTGCCCTCGATGAAGAAGCGTCTCGAGGACCTCGAGCAACGGATCGCCGAGCTCGAGCAGAAGCTCGCGGCATGTCAGGCGGACACGGAGGGCTAGACCCCTCAGTCCTTCTACGGCGATGAGCCCGCCGGCGGACGCCGGCCGGCCGGATTGCCCGGCACCTCGAAGAGCCTCGCCGCGTTCCGCCCAGTCAGTGGATAATCGTGTCATGGCCAGGTTCTGTCGTGTGCTGGCCGCGGCGTTGCTGGCCTGCGGTGTGTTCTCCTCAGCCACCCAGCCGGCGCTCGCGGCATCCCGCCCGCCCAAGCTCCAGTACGAAATCACCACGCTTCCCAACGGGCTGACCGTGGTGCTGTCGGAAGATCACTCGACGCCGATCGTGCACGTGCAGCTCGTCTATCACGTCGGCTCGAAGAACGAGCGGCCGGGCCGCACCGGTTTCGCTCACCTGTTCGAGCACCTGATGTTCAAAGGCTCGAAGAACGTCCAACCCGAGGCGCACACGTCGATGCTGGCGTCGGTCGGCGGCCAGAGCAACGCCTACACGACCGACGACGAGACCGTCTTCTGGGAGACGGTGCCGGCACAGTACCTGCCGCTGTCGCTGTGGCTCGAAGCGGATCGCATGGCGACGCTGCGCATCGACAAGGACACCTTTGCCAACGAGCGGGACGTCGTGAAAGAAGAGCGGCGCATGCGCGTGGACAACCAGCCGTACGGGCGCCTGAACGAGATCATCTACGACCAGGCGTTCACGGTTCATCCGTACAAGCACGCGACCATCGGCAGCATGGAAGATCTCGAAGCGGCGTCAGTGGATGACGTGCGCGACTTCTACAAGACGTTCTATGTCCCGGCGAACGCCACCCTCGTCATCGTGGGCGACTTCGAACCGGCGCAGGCGCTCACGATGGTCAACAACTATCTCGGACGGGTCCCGAAGTCCGATCGCGTCGTACCGCGCGACATCCCACAAGAGCCTCCGCAGACGAAAGAGAAACGCGTCACCCTGCAGGAGCCGTGGCCGCTTCCCGCCGTCGTCGTGGCCTATCACGTTACGAAGGATGGCAACCCGGACTCCTATCCGCTGCACATCGCCGCCAAGGTGCTGTCCGACGGGCAGACGTCGCGGATCTACAAGAAGCTCGTGTACGAGAAACAGATGGCGGTCGCCGCGTTCGGCAACGCCAATCTCATCGAAGACCCGAATCTGTTTTACGCCGTCGC
>DASSGK010000021.1:0-4725 GCA_035693505.1 Vicinamibacterales bacterium | reverse complement strand
GCGGAGACCGCGGAGATCGCTGAGAAAAAGAACTCTGCGGTCTTTGCGGTCTCCGCGGTTCCTTCTGATCGTGTTTTAGACGGTCACGCGCGCGGCGCGGCGGGCGTCGGTCACGTGGCTGCGATGGATCATCTGGTGCAGCGCCAGCACGAGAAAGCTGCGGCCGAACGTGGCGAACTCCTGCTCACGCCCTCTGGGCGGCGCGACCGTTGGCTTGTCGAGATCCGACTCGCTCAGCCCATCCAGCAGCTGGAGATTGCGCTCGCGCATCTGGACGTACCTCGCCCTGACTTCCGCGAACGGGGGATAGGCCGCCGGATCGGCCACCGGCTCGGAGTTCTCGCCGAAGTACGGCGCCCAGTCCACGGCCGCGTTCGGTTCGCCGAGCAGCGCCGCCGGAATCATCCCCTCCACGAGCGTCAGGTGACCAAGAACCCAGAGTGGATGACATCCGCCGTTCGGTGTCGGAAACGTTGTGGCGGCGCCGCTCATCTCGTCGATCACGTTGAGCAGCGCCCGATTCGAAATCGTGAGCGCGAACTTGATGGCTTCTTTCGTCTGCATGTTTTCTCCTCCGCCCTGTATTACGGCTCGCCGTTGACCAGGGATACGTCGAAGGAGGTCGCCGCGGGAATCATCCACGGGCAGTGCGTGTAGTCGCTGACGCCGACAATGTGCTGATCGACGATGTCGAGACGGACGAGAGAGCGGGGCATCCATCCCGATGCGCCGGGGTGGAGCGCGATCACGGCCGGAGTGCCGTCGACCATGAGGGCCATCCTCCACGCAATCGTCCGCTCTTCGTAGCGGCTGAAGTACGGCGAATCGACCAGGCGTCCGGAGAAACGGTCTGCGACTTCCAGCCGCGCGTCGGCGCTGATCAGCTCGCGCAACCCGTCCCAGTCGCGCCGGTTGAATCGCTCCACGTACAGACGGAGGAGCTGCGTCATCTCGGCGGTCGACGCGGCCGGCGGTTCCGGCCGTGGTGCGAGCTTCGATCGGCCGCGATTGAGCGCGGCCTTGACGCCTCCCACGGTGGAGCCGACGAGCTCGCTGATTTCTTCCAGCGAGTAGTCGAAGACGTCCTTCAGCAGCACGCACGCGCGTTCCTTCGGCGGCAGCGTCAACACGAGACGCTCGACGGCGCGGCCCAGATCCGGGCCCGTCGGATCCGGCGGCGCCACCAGGTCCGGCTCCATCGCCGCGAGCTCGGCCTCTTCGCGCACGCCGCGGCGGCGAAGGAAGTCGATGCAGCGATTGTGCGCGATGCGAAAGAGCCACGGCGAGAGCGGACGCGAGTCGTCGAACGATTCCAGCTTGCGGTACGCCTGAAACAGCGACTCCTGGACCAGGTCTTCGCCATCGAGCACCGACCCCGTCATGCGCGAACAGTAGCGGTGCAGGCTGGGTCTGAGCTGAGCGACGGTTTCGAGAAACGCGAGGTACCGGGCTTCGAAAGTCCCGGAATCGCGCATAGCGGCGGAAGCATCCATACCGATCAATACGCAGCCCGAAGCGCCCGGGATACGAGGCGCTTCGGGATGGCTTATGGCTCATGGCTAAGGGCTCGGGCGTTCAACGACAGCCATCAGCCATTAGCCATCAGCCATTAGCCATTAGCCATTAGCCCTGAGTCATTTCTAGACACCAATGGTTTCGAGGTGCGCGCCGGATTCCTGCTCGATGTCCTTGTGCAGTGAGTTCCCGTTCGCATCCATCGTGACGATGGCCGGGAAGTCCTCGACTTCGAGATGCCACATCGCTTCCGGCGTCCCGAACTCGAGCAGCGAGACGTCGTCCACGCGTTTGATCGCGCGGGCGTAGAACTGCGCCGCCCCGCCGACGGCATTCAGATAAACGGCGCCATTCTCTTTCAGCGCGGCAAGCGTCTTCGCGCCCATGCCGCCTTTGCCGATGACCGCGCGCACGCCGTAGCGCTTGATGATGTCGCCCTGGTACGGTTCCTCGCGAATGCTGGTCGTCGGTCCGGCTGCCGTCACGCGCCAGCCGCTGGCCACTTCCGGATCCTTCACCACGACAGGCCCGCAGTGATACAGGACCGAGCCGCGCAGATCGGCGGGCGGCTCGTGCTTCATGAGATGGGAATGCACGGCGTCGCGGCCGGTGAACATCCGGCCTGAAATCATCACGACGTCGCCGACGTTGAGACCGCGGACGTCGGCCTCGCTCAGCGGCGCGCGCAGCGCGACTTCCTTTCCCGTGCGCACGAAGCCGGCCTGATCGAGCATCGGGATCACAGGATGCGAGGGATCCCGATAGAGCCATTTCTCAATCGCGCCGCTCGACGCGTTCATCTCGATGCCGAGCCGCCGGAACGCCCAGCAGTCGTAGGCGACCGAGACGAAAAAGCTGGCGGGCAGACGGTTCAGCGCGCCGATCTTGCATCCGATGAGCGTCACCTTTCCGCCGAATCCCATGGTCCCGATTTCGAGATCGTTGACGGTCGCCATGATCGACGCTTCGACTTCCGCCAGCCGCGGATCCGGATTGACATCGTCGAGCGTGCGAAACAACTGTTCCTTGGCGTGCGTGTAGCCCGACGTACGATCGCCGCCGACGCAGACGCCCACCGCGCCAGGGGCGCAGCCCTTGCCCTGCGCGCTCCAGACCGCGTGCAGGATGCATTTCTTTACGCCATCGAGCGTGCGATCGGCGCGCCCGAGATGCGGCAACTCCACGGGCAGCGCGTATTGCGCATTCGTGTTCTCGCAGCCGCCGCCTTTCAGGATCAGTTTGATCTCGATGGCGTCGCGCTCCCACTGATCGAAATGGATGATCGGCGTGCCCGGTCCCAGGTTGTCGCCGGAATTTTTCCCGGTGATCGAGTCGACGGAATTGGGCCGCAGCTTGCCTCGGCGCGTCGCCTCGGCGACTGCTTCGCGAATCTGACGCCGCATCCAGATCTGATCGGCGCCGACCGGTGTCTTCACCTCGAAGGTCGGCATGCCGGTGTCCTGGCAGATGGCTCCCTCGCCGTCGGCCGCGAGGTCGATGTTCTGCGCGATGATCGTCAGCGCCTGGGAGGATCGCGTGGCTGCCGGTTCCGCAACGAGCGCGTGTTTCATCGCGGCGCGCACGTCGGGCGGAAGATCGGTCGAAGTTCGGACGATGAGCTGGAGAACGCTGTCGAAGAATGAGGGCAGCATACGCTGAGTATACTTATTCAGGGCTGAGGGCTAAGCGCTCAAAGGGCTTAGAGCTGAGGGCTCAGGGCTGAAGATCGAGGGCTGATGGCTAAGGGATTTCGGAGCGAAACCGATCCGCTGGGCGCACTCGAGGTCCCCGAGGATGCGTACTACGGCGTGCAGACGGCGCGCGCCGTCGAGAACTTTCCGATCAGCGGTCTTCGCGCTCCGGACGATCTGGTCGTCGCGACCATTCTCATCAAAAAGGCCGCCGCCGAAACCAACGCCGCACTCGGCCGGCTCGACGTCGACGTCGCCGCGGCGATTCGTACCGCGGCCGACGAAATCCTCGCCGGCGGTCTGCGCGATCAATTCGTCGTCGACGTGTATCAGGCCGGCGCCGGCACGTCGCACAACATGAACGCCAACGAGGTGCTGGCCAATCGCGCGGGCGAGATCCTCGGCGAACGCCGCGGCACGTACACGCGCGTGCACCCCAACGATCACGTCAACATGGGCCAGTCCACCAACGACGTGTATCCCACCGCCACGCGACTGGCGCTGCTGCTCGGCGATGGGCCGCTCGCCGCGGCAGCGGATGCGATCGCCGGGAGCCTGGAGCGCAAGGCCGAGGAGTTCGCCCACGTGCTGAAGACCGGCCGCACGCACCTGCAGGATGCGGTACCGATTACGCTCGGACAGGAGTTCAGCGGCTACGCGACCTGCGTCCGCCGCGGGGCAGAGGACGTGGCGGCTGCGTCGAATCAATTGCTGGAGCTGAATATCGGCGCGACTGCGGTCGGCACGGGACTGAACGCGGGCGACGAGTACCGGCGGCGGATGATCGCGAACCTGTCGCGGTACACCAATCTGCCGCTGCGACCGGCCGCCAATCTGTTCCGCGTGACCCAGAGCATGGGCGACGTGCTCGCGTACTCGAGCGCGATGCGTCGTCTCGCGGTGGAGATATCCAAAATCGCGAGCGACCTTCGACTGCTCAGTATGGGTCCTCGCGCGGGTCTCTCCGAAATCGCGCTGCCGGCGGTGCAGCCCGGATCGTCGATCATGCCCGGCAAGGTGAATCCGTCGGTGCCGGAAATGGTGAACCAGGTCTGCTTCCAGGTGATGGGATGCGACGCGACGGTGGCGATCGCGTGCGAATCGGGTCAGCTGGAACTCAACGTGATGATGCCCGTGATCGCGTGGAATGCGCTGCACGCGTCACGGATCCTGCGCGAAGCGCTGAAGGTGTTCAGGCTGCGATGCATCGACGGGATCGCCAGCGACGAACCGCGCGCGCGCGAGCTGCTCGATCGCAGCACCGCGGCCGCGACCGCGCTCAGCCCGTATATCGGCTACGCCGCGACGGCGGACATCGCGAAGGAATCGGTGAAGAGCGGCAAATCGATCCGGGCGATCGTGCTCGAACGCGGGCTGATGGACGAGCGCCGATTGAACGACATCCTCTCGGTGGAGTCGATGACTCGGGGGGGCGTTGTTGGAGAGAAGGCTGGACAGGCGGGAAAGGCTGCACGGGCCGTAGGGGCAGGAAAGGCTGGACGGGCAGGACAGGCGGGAC
>DASSGK010000020.1:0-9589 GCA_035693505.1 Vicinamibacterales bacterium | reverse complement strand
GCCTATTCGGCAGCTCAGAATCTAATCAACGTGGCGGTCTCGCGGGCGCGAGGAAAACTGATCGTCGTCGCGGACGTGCCCTATTTCGAGCGGCGGGCGCCAGGGAGCGTCGTGACCAAGATGATCGGACGCGCCCTGGCTGCTGGTCGCCGCGAGATCCTGCAAAAGTAGAATCCCGGAGCTGCGCCTATCGCCCTCGCCCAGCCTGCTTCTGCCGGTACTCCGCGCTGTTTCGCAGCTCGTTTTCAATCTGCTGCTGCGACCAATGGTCGTTGAACACGCGGTCCACGAAGCCAGCGCTGGCCGGATCCGGTTCGCGGCCGAGCACGTTCTGGTACGCGGATCGGACGACAGCCTGCGCCTGCTCCCGCGTCATCTGTCCGTTGACGCCGTTCGCACGGTAGCGTTGGCCTCCGTTCTGGTAGGAACCGCTCGTGCCGCGCGGATTCTGTTCTGGATAGCCCCAGCTCTGATCGCGCTGCCTGCTTTGGTCCCAGCCATGGTTGTGATGGACATCGCCTCTTTGGCCTTCCCAGTGGCCCGCGTAGTACTCGTTGCCCTGATAGTAGGGCGCTACCCAATACGCATTCGCATACGGTGGGTGCGTCCAGTAGCCGTTGTGCCACCGATATTGACCGTTCTCCGGGTACCAATAGCCTTCAACCCACTCGTAATCGGGGCCAGGCGGCGGTGGAACGCGATACGCGCGTGGCGGCGGAGGAGGCGTGCCGAGGCGAACGCCGAAGGAAATCTGTGCGTGCGCTGCGGGAGCACATGCGAAGACCAGTGCGGCGAATGAGAGCGCCTGAAGTATTCGTTTCATACTTAGGTTCGCTGCAATGCTCAAGCCAATGCATGCATGGGTTGGAAGCCGCCTCTGCGTTACCGCTCCGATGTAGCCTTGCACTCGACCGATGAGTCTTTGATCCAGGGCTGACAACCTGCCAGATTGATGCGCGGCTGGTATGGCGTCTCGGGACCACGTCGCAACTCGCTCAGCGGGAGCTTGTTCACGTCATCGACAATCTTCGCGTAGGCACGGGCCGCCGCTTCGAGCCCGGTCCATGCCACGTTGTCCGGCGTATCACCGGTCGTGTGCATGTTGATGAAGTCGTTTGACTGCGCCACGACGCCCGGCAGGAATCCGACGAACGGACCGACGTCGCCGCTCGGCGGTGTCTCGCTGGGCTGCGGCCAGACAGGCAGACCAAACTCGTGAAACGCGTCGCGAGCGATCGTGGTCAGTTGCGGCCTTGCGGCTCCGCCGGCGTACCACGCATTCGGAACGATCGTTTCCGTCCAGCCGCCGGTGGCGCCGCCGTGCGTGAGCACTTCGGACGGATGTTCGGCGTTGAACATCACGGCGGTCCTGGCGAAGAGCCTCTCGCGGTTAGCGGCCATCCACTCGCGGCCATAACCGCCTGGATTGACCTGATGATGTCCGTCAGTGCCGACGAAGATCATCGTCCGGCGCCGCTGGCTCTGTGGAACCTTCGCAAAATACTCCGCGACTCCAAGCAAGGTCGCGACGCCGCTGGCGTTGTCTCCGGCGGCATCGAACCATCCGTCGCGGTGCGCGATGACGTAGATCGTTTCGTCGGTTGCACCCGGCAGCGTGCCCCATACCAGAAACGATTTCTGTCCTGACTCCCATGTGGCGTCGAGGCGAATCTTGACGTGCGGCGGATCGTCTGACGACGCCGCAATCAGATCGCGAAGCGTAATCGCGTCTTCAGTTCCGAGATTGAAGCAGGGGAGCTTCGTCGTCGCGCGATAGGCTTGCACGTTGAAGTTGCCGCCCCGGAGGTCGGAGATCAGGATCGCGGCCGCTCCGCGATCTTCGGCGCGCTTCAGCACGTCCGCCGGTCCTATGGCGTACGTGAACTGCGACCTGATGAAGAGGACGGCCTTCCCGCGGACGTCGCGTCCCGCGAAATCCGCCTCGCTTCCCAGGCCGACGTACACCGCAGGCAGATCGAGAACTCTCCCATCCGTCGCGACGGCGCCGTACGGTGGCTGGGCGGACGACAGCTTCAGCGCCTTGCCCATCGTCGTCGCCGTGACTTCCCACGACTGCGGCGCCCACTGCGGATCGAAGAACGTCACCGTTTGAATGTGCGCATCAGTCAGGCCGGCCTGCCTGTACTTTTCGAGCAGCCACGCGGCGTCCTCGACGTCACCGGACGTGCCCGCGATGCGTCCCCAGAACTGCGAGTGCCCCTGATCGCGATACCGCTCGGCGATGTCTGCCTGCTCCCGAACGTATTGCCAGAGGTGTCTGCCGTCGATCGTCGCGTACGCCTTGCCCGTCTCCGGCAGTGGCCACTGTACGAAGAACGGCGCGGAGGATGGCTTCGCCGACTGTGGGGTTCGTTGGCCTGCGACGTCGGTCTGCGAGAGGCGACCGCACAGCACCAGCGCGGCGATCAGACACAGCAACGCTGACCGTCTCGTCATACTCGGCATTTGGCAACTCCTCGACCCGCGCAGCTTAACACCCAGCCTGGAGTGCGAATCAATCCACTAGCTGCGGCATCTGTTTGAACCACATCGTAAATGGATGTTGTACGCTTGGCGGACTCCGGGTCTGGAGGCATCCACCGCAAGAGGGTAAGCGTATGAGCGGAACCGTTGCCAGAACAGCAGCCATACTCGCGCTCGTCGCCTCGAGCACGGCCGCGATCGCGCAGGATGCCAGAGTCGTCCAGGCAAGCCTCACGGCGCCGGCGAGCCGAACGCCGGCGAAGGAGATCGCCCTTCAAGACGCAGCGGGCAAGATGCTGCGACTGTCGGACTATCGGGGACGGGTCGTCCTGCTCGATTTCTGGGCCACTTCCTGCGGTGGATGCGTCCAGGAGATTCCGATGTTCATCGAAGTCGCGAAGGCCTACAAGCGGCGCGGACTCGAAGCGATTGGCGTTTCCGAAGACATCCTCTATGAAGACCTCAAGGACGCCGATGAGGCATGGCTGAGGGTCACACCGTTTGCTCGTGATCGGAAAATGCCGTATCCCGTTGTGATGGGGGACAGCCGCGTGTCCGCGGACTACGACGTCAAAGCATTGCCGCTGACGTTTCTGATCGACAAAAAAGGCCGCATCGCGGCCAGGTACATCGGCGTCGTGGAGCGCAAGAACCTCGAGACGAACGTCAAGGCTCTGCTGGCCGAAGCTCGGTAAAGCTCGCCTCCGTGTGGGCCGTCGTCGCGGCGTTCAGTGGCTGAGACCGTAGATCACGTAGTTGACGCCGATCTTGTAGGCCTCGTTGGTTTCGCTCACTGGACGCAGCCCGAAACTGGACCACTCCCAGAACTGAGAGACGTCGGTGTTGTAGTTGACGACCATCTGGAGGCGCTTGTTGGGATCGTTGTCCTCGAACAGGCCGCGGAAGACCGGACGGCCGCCGATGCTGAAGATCTGCGGCACGACATCGAGATCGTCGATCTCGAAGAAGGTGTGGAAGATGGGGTGGGTTGCGTCCAGATCGTAGAAGCGCGCTTCGGGCATGACGCGCTTCATATACGTCTCGAGGACGCTCCAGCCGTTGCCGTACGTCACGCCCCGCCGATCGTCGTACGAGCTCCATCCCGGGAACCGCCGCCGCATCGGCTTGAAGTCATCGACGATGACGAAGCCGCCCTTCTGCATGTACGTGCGCATGGCGACGGCTTCGCTCTCGGTCATCGACCACCAGTCGGGCTCGATGATGTACGCGATCGGATAGCGGAACAGCGCCGGATCGTCCCAGGCGAGCGCATTGATCTCCTCCACGCGCGGCGCCAGGTCGGTCGTCTCGTTGACGATGTTCATCAGGTTCTGCTCTGAGAGCGGATAGCCATGGCCCCAGGCGGGCCACCCGCCGTACCAATATCCGTTGGGCGCCGTCTGATACTTGATGCGGACGAACGTGAAGCGTCCGTCGTAAGGAATGTTGGGGTACTCGTGAAAGGGCCCACGCGGGCCGCCGTACTGCCCGAACGCCGTTGCGGCGATCGCAAGCGCGAGAACAACCGAAGGGAGGACGCGCCGGTGACGCACCCGTCTATCGTACTTCCATCCGCCGAGGCATCAAAGGGAGCCGCTCAGTATTTCACCTGGCGGCCATCGCCACCGACGCAGTCGCTCCTTTGATCTCCATCACCGTCCTGAAGGGCTTCGACGCGTCTGCAAAGCGCTGGAGAATGTAGCCCGCCCTCGCTCCGCTCGCCGGCGCCGGCAGGCCGCGCGTATGCAGGAACTCGTTGCTGGCGTACTCGTCGTGCACGTCGGGCTGGCCGTCGCCGATGGTGTTCAACACGACCGGCCGCAGCGAAATGGAGGCGAGCGATCGCTGTTGAAACTGCACCGTCGCCACGACGCTCTCCCAGGCCATCGGCTCGTCGATGTACGTCAGCGTCGGCGGCACGTTGTAGATGAAGTTGCCGAGGTCGTAGAAGATCGGCCGTCCGCGATAGATCTCCACGCCGTGCAGCAGCGGCGCGCCGTGCATGACGACGACGTCGGCGCCGGCGTCGATTTCGTCGTGGGTCCATTTCACCAGCCACGGGTTCGGCGCGAGCCGTTCCGGCATCCCTTCGGTGAAGAGCGTCGAGAACGATCGGTTCGCGAACACGTGGTTGTGCTGGTAGACGATCACCAGGTCCGCGCGTTGACGCGCGTCGCGAATGCTCTGCAGAATACGGCGCGAGTCGTCCTCGTGCGGCGTGTTCGAAGACGAGCCTGGCAAATCCTCCGTCGCGTTGTTGTCGCGGTCGCCGGCGAGCACGCGCAGCTGGTTGACGCCGGGACGTTCTGCCGTCGCGCTGGCGCCGGGCGCGATCAGGCCTGACGCGCTCGCGATCAGCGCGACGGTACCTTTGCTGGTCTTGAGATATGCCGGCGTTGCCGCCTCGGCGAGCGTGTTGCCGGTCCCCGCGCGGGCGATCTTGCGCCGCTCGGTCTCACGAAGCGTGTTGCGAATCCCGGTCTCTTTCAAATCGAACGCGTGATTGCCCGACAGCGCCAGCAGGTTGAAGCCCATCGCCGTCAGCGCGTCGAGCGCCTCAGGCGGCGTCAGAAATCCCCGCCCCTCGCGCGTCGTCTGGCCCGGCTCGGCGATGGCGGCTTCCAGGTTCGTGAACACCACGTCGCCCTTCAGCATCGCCGCGATGGCGGCGACGGCCGGCGGCTTCGTCGTCCTGAGATCCGAGCGGAGCATCGACTGGCCCGTCAGCACGATCGTGATCCCGGCGGGCTGGGCGGACATGGAAACTGCAACGGCGCACACGGCGGCGGCGAGCGCCGCGACTGCTGCCTTTCTCATCGATGACTCCATGTACGGATTCGAACAGCGATTGACAATACTCCAGGATGGTTCGTGGCTCACCTTTATCAGGTGACAAGGACCAGCCAGACGATCTATGTTTTGCACGATTCGGCACAGAGCAGCCAGGTTGGGGAGGGGCAGATGAGGACAAGCGTCATGCTGATGGCTCTGGCGGTGGCCGCCCCGGCCTTCGCGCAGTCGCCGGTCTACAGCAACGCCGATCTCGGCAAGCCGCTCGCGGCTGCGACGAGACTCTCTCCCGATGAAGCCGTGCGCGTGCTGCGCGGCAGCCACTCGATCGCAGATCTGACCGACTATCGCTCACCAGGAAGCGGACCGACGATCGTCGTCATGGGCGAATCCAGCACGCCATGGGACTGGCCGGCAACGGCCTTCGAACCCATTCGGCCGCTGGGCAACTACTTCGATGGCAACCTCTACGCGCCGATGGGCTACGGATATGCGCCGTACTACGCGACGAGCTACTTCAATCGGCCGCGCCACTCGGGCTTCGGGCACGCCGCGATGGTGACGCCTGCTTACGCAGTCCAGACCGCGCCTCCGCCGCCGGCTCGTACGGTGCAGACGATGGCTCCGCCGCCGGCACGTTCGAGCGCGCCGAGGCACATTGTCGCGACGGCCCAGGCCGCGGGCCGGCGACGGTAGGGATCGGGCGGCTCCTATAAGCGCGACGCCGCTGCCTTCAGCAACGAGATCAGCTGATCCTTCTTCTCGCGCGCGTCGAGCCCGTCGAGGTGCACCTGCAGAAGGCGGCCCTTCAGGTACGCGCTCGCGCCCGCGTAGACGGGCGAGTCGGCCCTGAACACCGCGGCTTCGCCGATGTCCGGGATCGTGGCGTCGGCCGTCCCTGGTTTGATCGACGACACGATGTGCTGCTTGACGGCGTCCCCGGTCATGCCGACGAACATGCGCGACACGGAATTGACGGAGACCGCGAACGTGTAGCGCTCCGTGCCGGCTCCCCACGTATATCGGCAGGTGAAGACCTCTTGAGCCGGCATCGCTTCAGCGACGCCGCTACTCGCGTGCTCCTTGGGCGTCCCAAGTCCCTGGACTTCGTCGACGGTCAGGAGCCCGCACGGGTTCGTGGCGTTCGTCTGCAGTGACAACGCGATAGCACCCGCGAGAGGCGTCCAGGCGGCTGCAGCGGCTAGCCCCACACCGAGCGCGACGATCGTGTGGGACAGACGATGTGAACGACGAGCGAGCCGGGAATGTGTCGTCATGCCGTTTCCTTCGATGCGGAATTCCGTTGTCCTGTGACGTACGTCATCTGCGCCGGCCGCCGCCGCCAGCGCGCGCGCCGCCCGAAGGCCGGTAGCTGCCGGTTGCCCGTGAGCTGCCGCTCGAGCGCGCCGTTCCGTAGTCGCGCGTGCGGGTCGCGCCTTCTGTGCGCGCCGCCCGATCCCGATCGAGCTGCTGCGTTGGCGATGGCGTGTTGACGTTTCCCCAGTTGCCGTTGTCGTATTTCTGCCAGCTGCCGTCCTGGCGCCGGTAGACGTTGCCGTCCCGTCCGGCGTAAATGTCGCCGCTACCCGTGCGCGCGATGCCGCTGTTGTTGCCGCCCGGTCCGTTGCGCGTGATCGCCGCGCCGCCGCCGCTGCCGGTGGTCGCCCGCGTCGTCGTGCCGGTCGCACGGTTGGTCACACGCGCGGTCTGCGCCCACTGATTCCCGCGTTGAACCGACGTCGATCCCCAGCTGCCGTACACGCCGGCGCCCTGCTGGGTGCGCGCGTAGGTTCCGGTCCGCGGGTTGTACGCGGCGGCTGCGCCGCGCGCGCCGTACGGGCCGTACGCAACCGCGCCTCGCGCGTACGTGCCGGTTCGCGGGTTGTAGCGCGCGTAGACGCCGGCGCCGCCGTACGGTCCGTACCATGCGGCGCCGCGTCCGTAACCGCCGGTCCATGGGTTGTACCAGGCGCCGTAGCCGTACGTCGGATAGAACGGGTAGTAGACCGGGTAGAAGCCGCCGTACCACACATACGGCGGGTAGTACCAGCCAGTGCCCCACACCGCGCAGCCCCACGCGACCATCATCCCGGTGTAGCCCGCGGCGGCCGCGAAGGTGACCCACTCATCGTCGCTGTTGTCGACGGTCACGTACGTGACGTTGTGTGCGGGCGAGCTCACGGGGATTTCGTAGATCGCTCCAGGGACCGACGAGGCGACTTCCCAGGGGCCCGTCGCGGAGCGCCCCATGAACCACACGCCCTGAAAACACATGTAGTAGAGATCGCCGACTTTGATGATGTCCTTGTCCGTGTTGACCGCCCGCGCCGTGAGCGTTCCCTCGATCGGGTCGAACACCGGATCGCCCTGATAGGCGACGTCTGGCGCCTGCACGGTCTTTCGGTTGACGCGCGCGGTCTGCGGCACCTGCGCGAGCAGCACCGCTTCGGCCGCCTGCGGCGTGCCGGGCACCGAGGCGAGCACGCGCGATCTCGGGTGTTCCAGCGAGATGCGCTTGAAGTCCGGTGCCAGCGTCGGCGTGACGAACGCCCACGGACCGTCGAACGACAGCGCCGAGAACCAGCGGCCGGAGACGAGCAAGTACACAGGCCCGTTGCGTCCCAGCCTGAACACGTCGCTGTCGGTGTTGCTCACCCAGAACAACTGCGTGCGTGGCACCGCTTCATAGACCGGCTGGCCGCGCAGCAGCAGGAGCTCAGCCGGTTCCGTGCTGACGTAGACCGTCGCTGCCGTTGCAGCGGTCGACGCCGGTTTGAGCGCGGCCTTCACGTCCGTCCAGTTGCCGTCGTCAGGCAGCTTCGAAAAACTGTCCGGCAATGGCCCGGCCTTCGACCACGGACCCTTGACGTCGCTCGCCTTCAGCCACTGACGCTCGTTGCGCAGGTAATACGTGTGCGTGCGTTCAAGCTGAAAGACGTCCCAGTTCGTGTTGACGGCGAACTTGAGATCGTTGTCCTTGATCGGGCTCCAGATCGGATCGCCGTCGAAATTCACGAGCACGGCGGGTTTCGTGCTGAAGAAGATCCGCGGCGGATCCGCTTTCACCTTCGCGACGTTCTTCGGAAGGATCTGGCTCTTGTCGACGCCGGCCAGCACCCGATCGAGCGCGATCACGCGATCGTCTTCGGGGATGCTCGCATCGATCTCGGTGACGAGATCGCGCAGCTGCTCGCGAGGCAGCGAGGCGAAGTTCGCCTGCGTGATCTTCAGCGGGGAGAATTTGACCAGCCGATCCTCGAACGAGACGGCGGTGGCGGCCTCGATTGCGATGGTGCCGAGCGTCGGCTTGGCGGCGTCCTTGGGCTGGTACGAGACGGCTGCATACGCGACCATCTGTTCCCGGACGTCCCAGCTCGCCACCTGCGGCTCATAGATGACGATGTTCGCCCCGGCGCGCGAGACGTAGGCGCGCGGCCAGCCGCCGTCGATCGGGTTGGACGGAGCGCGTGGCGCAGGGGCCGGGGCGCCCTGCGCGTCGAGAACCGGGCTGGCCGAGGGGGCGATGAGCCCGACCGCCGCGGTCAGCGCGATCGCACGCGTGAAACGGCTGTGAGAGTGTCTCATTGACGTTGTCCGGGCAGCCCTGTCCGAGGGCGACGCGAGGTTGCGGTACGGAGAGAGCAGTTCCTGTGCCGCGGAGGACATCCGCGACCGCTGCCATTTCTTAGGGATCACGCGGCGTTCCGGCTCGCGCGGTCGCGTCAGGACCGCGCGGCAGTCCGGTCGTTTGGGGAGGGTCCGAAATATCGGGTACCGGGCGGTATAATCGCGCCGCCGGCCGGGTCATTTTCCAGAGAGGCCATCGTGAAAAAGCTGTTGTTCAGCGTGTTGAGCGTTGGATTGCTCGCGAGCCAGCCGACAGAAGCGCAGGCCACGCGAGGATCGATTCAAGGAGTGTGGCGGATTGTCGAGGCGACGATTCCAGGCCCGAACGGCCGCACCATTCCGTTCGGCGAGCGGCCGAACCTGACCATCATCACCGCCAAACACTACAGCCGCGTCGAAGTGCAGGCCGACGGGCCGCGGCCGATTCTGGCCGACGTCGCCAAAGCGAGCGCCGACGAGCTGCGGGCCGCGTGGGGACCGTTCGTCAGCGAAGCCGGAACATACGAACTCGCGCCGGGCGGCCTGATCACGATGCGGCCTGTCGCGTCGAAGAACCCCGCGGTGATGGGCCCCGGCGTTTTCATCACCTATTCCTACAAGGTCGAGGGCGACACCCTGTCGCTGACGCAACAGCGAAACCAGAGCGGAACGTTCCCCAACCCGTTCACGCTCAAGTTGACGCGTCTCG
>DASSGK010000019.1:0-10223 GCA_035693505.1 Vicinamibacterales bacterium | reverse complement strand
GTGTAGTCGGCGAGAGTGACCCTATCGGGCACCGGCAGCATCGAGACTGCCCCCTGCAGCCGCACCGATCCATCGTCGTCGGTCGGTTTCGCGGCCGAGATCAGCCCCTTGGCGCTCAGCATGAAGATCTGCTTCGAGTCGTAGCTGAAAATCGCGCCGGTCGGGTACCACCCGGTCGGCACGAAGCCGTTGACGAAGCTGCGGCCGCCGTTGCTCACGTCGACGACGGCGATCGCGTTGTTGTCTGCAGTCGACACGAGCAGCGTTTGACCGTCGGGCGACAGGGCCAGGGAGTTGGGCGTAGCAGTGGTCGGCGCGGCCGGCGTGAGGCTCATCGAAATCTGCTCGATCGCCTCGCCGGAGAACGTGTCGAACACCCACACTGAGGCGCTGTTGCCGCAGGCGACGAACAGCCGCTTGCCGTCGCGCGAGAGCACCATCGCGTTGGGGTGCTCGCCCGTGTTGAACTCCTCAATGAGAATCATCGACGGGAGCATGTAAGCCTGAACCTTCGCGCCGCCCCAGAGCGAGACGTAGAGCATCTTCCCGTCCGCCGACACCACGTTGGCGTACGGCTCGGCCGGGAGCGCGATGGTCTTCGTCACCTGCCCCGACGCCAGATCGATCGCCGAGACCGTTTGCGCAAAAACCCGGGTCACGTACAGCGTGGTGCCGTCAGGGGTGACCGCGAGGCCGCCGGCGAAACTCTGTCCGGTGACCGCCGGCAACGCGAACGTCCGGGCGCGTGTGATCGCGCCGTTGGCGTAGTTGAACTCCTGCACGTTGTTCTGTCCGGCGCCCGCCGAATAGAGCCGCGCGCCGTCGGGATGCCAGACGAGGCCGTACCAGGCGTTGTCGAGCTGCATCGTGCTCTTCACCGCCCAACTCGCGATATCGATGATCGAGAACGACGGCCGCGCGAGGCCGTTGCTCGTGACCACGAGGTACTTCGAGTCGGGTGTCTGCACCAGGTTGAGGGGCATGTCGCCCACGCGCACGTGCTTTCCAGCCGGCTGAATGCGCCAGCCGTTGGGGAGCATCGTCGTGCCGTCCCCCATGTTGCCAGGCAATGCCGACGGAGGGGTTGCCGCCTGCGCGTGCGGTCGAAGCGTGCTGGTAGCAGCCGCGGATACTACTATCAACGCTAGTGAGCCTAGCCAGAAGAGGCGATGCGATCTGATCATGCGAGGGAGGGCGACCCGTGTACAGGAAAAAGCGATCTGCGCCCGGCGCAGTGGTGGAAGGCGGTCTCGTCGTGGGGAGGCGACCCGACCGGATGTGACATCGAACGACTGTTTGTACGATGAGTCTACTTGAGCTGCCTGTCATTTTCTACTGTCAGTTTCACAAAGATTCACTGTCCGATTTCGCGAATATAGTCGGCGCCGAGGCTGACAGCTGAGCTCGTTTTACGTGTCGCTTACAGCTGTTTATTGGTCTCTTGCAGCTGCACTGCCTCGGGCATCATTCGATGCCTGCGGCATCTTCTATAAAATTCCGATGACACCGATGCTGTCGCGATGCTGCCGTTGAATTCCGATTCGATCCTCGATCTCTCGCTGCTGTTCGACGAGAGCCTGTCCGTCGCGCCCCGAGAAGCCGACGAGGAAGTGCTGCGGCTTTTCGATCGCCATGCCGCGCCGCTGCTGCGGTACGTGGCGTCGTTCGGGCTCCGAGCCGACGAATCCGAAGACATCGTCCAGGAGGCGTTCCTTGCTTTGTTCCGCCACCTGCGGCTCGGCCGCTCGCGGCGGAATCTCACGGGCTGGTTGTTCCAGGTGGCGCACAACCTCGCGCTGAAGCAGCGGCGCCGGATGCAGCGGCGCGCGACAACTCCATGGGATCCCGCCATCCACGAGCGGATCGATCCGGCCCCGAATCCCGAAACGCAGCTGGCCTGGCGTCAGCGGCGGCTCCGGCTGGCGCCGGTCATTCACGCGCTGCCGGCCCGCGATCGCCGTTGTTTGCTGCTGCGCGCTGAGGGGTTGCGGTACCGCGAGATCGCACTCACGCTCGGCATGTCGCTCGGGGCTGTCGCGAAATCGCTCGCGCGATCGATGTCACGGCTCGTGAACGCGGACAGAGGATGAGGGTATGAGGTACGACGCACCGCATCCATCGGACGAAACGCTGCTTCGCGGCGTTGACGGCGAGCTGACCGACAGGCAACGGGACGCGCTCGAATCCCATCTCGCAGTCTGCGCCGGCTGCCGCACCCGGATGTCGGTGATGCGGGCTTCCGCTGAAGAGGTGACGACGGCGTGGCGCGACGGGACAGAGGAGCCGGCTCTCGATCACATGCGCGCGCGATTGCGCGCCAGCCTCGACCAACGGTCGTCGGAACTGGATCGATCGTGGCGTTTCCGGATCGCGTGGCACCTGGGGCGAGTGCCATCGGTTGCTGTTGCCGCGAGCGTGACGGTCGCGTTCGTGCTCGGTGCGCTACTCATACGGTCCGCGATCGTGCGAGGGCTGTTCACACGTGCGGGCGCACCGATCGAGGCCGGCGCGCTGCCGATTCCCGCGCTCACGCCCGGAGCGACCGCGCGCGTCACGGCAGACGACCTGTGTGCCGGCCGCGGACCGGTGAAAGAGGAGGTCGCGCCAGCCGTACGGCAGGCGGTGCTTCGCGATTACAGGATGGATGGCCTTCCTGAGTCGGACTACGAGCTCGACTACCTGATCACGCCCGAGCTCGGCGGCTCGTCGGATCGCCGCAATCTGTGGCCCGAACGCTACGGAGCGCGCGTGTGGAACGCTCGCGTGAAAGATCAGCTGGAGCTGCTTCTGCCATCGCTCGTTTGCAGAGGCGCGGTCGACCTGTCGACGGCGCAGCGCGACATTGCCGTCGACTGGATTGCCGCCTATAAGAAATACTTCCACACCGACCGCCCGGTGACCGTCCAGGCCCGCGCCATTCGGGAGGAGTGAAGGCCTTCGTGGCGCCGGCGCCGACCCCAATCACGCAGAACGCGGACATCCGTTACCTCGGGAAGTTGCTGGGCGACGTGATCCGCGCCTACGGCGGCGACGCGCTGTTCGCGCGCATCGAGCACATCCGCGCGGCATCGGTCGATCGCTTCCGCGGGATCGCGGGTGCCGCCGCCGTCGATCGCGGGCTCGAGGCGCTGAGCCTCGACGAGACCCTGGCCTTCGTCCGCGGGTTCATGCTGTTTTCCATGCTCGCGAACCTTGCCGAGGATCGACAAGGCGCCGAGCGCCATCCGGGTGACGATGTGGCGGCGGCGTTGAAGCGGCTGGCGTCAAACGGTGTCGACCGCGAGCGGGCCGCGGCCCTGCTGGATACCGCGCTGATTGTGCCGGTGCTCACCGCGCATCCCACCGAGGTGATGCGCAAGAGCATGCTGGATCATCGCAACCGCATCGCCGGTCTGATGCGGGTGCGCGACCTCGGACGCGCGGAGACCGGTGACGGCGACGTGATCGAGCAGGCGATTCTCAGGCAGATCGCGCTTTTGTGGCAGACACGTCCGCTGCGCCGCGAACGGCTCTTTGTCGCGGACGAAGTGGAAATCGCGCTGGCCTATCTGCGCGAACAACTCCTGCCCGTGCTGCCTGCGCTCTACGCTCGATGGGAACGCGAGCTCGGGCAGCGTCCTCGCAGTTTTCTGCGCCTCGGCAGCTGGATTGGCGGCGACCGCGACGGGAATCCGAACGTGACGGCGGACTCCTTGCGTCTCGCGTTGAAACGCGCATCGCAGACCGTCATCGCGTCGCATCTGGAGCGGCTGCACGCTCTCGGCGCCGACCTATCGATCTCCACCGAGCTGGCGTCCCCGACGGAGGCGGTCGCGCGGCTGGCTGAACGCAGCGCCGATGTGAATGCCGCCCGGCGCGACGAGCCGTACCGCCGCGCCATCACCGGCATGTATGCGAGGCTCGCGGCCACATACGAGCACCTCACCGGTGAGAGCGCGCCTCGTCTGCCGTCGGTGACCGGAGAGCGCTACGCCAGCGCCGAGGAGTTCCGCGCCGATCTCGTCGCCATCGCGCACTCGCTTGGCGCGGCCGGCGAGGGTCTGCTGGCCACCGGCGGCGCGCTGGGCCGATTGATTCGCACCGTCGAGACATGCGGCTTCCATCTTGCCGCGCTCGACCTTCGTCAGAACTCCGACGTTCACGCGCGCGTCGTCGCGGAACTGCTGCGTGTCGCGGGCGTCGAAGCGAATTATGTGTCGCTCGACGAAGCGTCGCGCGTCTCGTTGCTGATCCGCGAGCTCTCCAGTCAACGCCCGCTCGCGAGCCCTTTTGCCACATACACCGAAGAGACCGCATCGGAGCTTGCCATTGTCCACGCCGCCGCCGAGGCGCACGGGTTGTACGGGACCGCAGCGATCACGACGTACATCGTGTCCAAATGCGGCAGCGTGTCGGACTTGCTCGAGGTCAACATCCTGCTGAAGGAGGCTGGGCTGTACCGCCCTGCCGATCCCGCCTCGGCGCCGATCATGGTGGTGCCGCTCTTCGAGACGGTCGACGATCTCGCCAACGCCCCACGCATCGTGGACGCCTGGCTGTCGACCGCAGGCGTGTCGCAGGCGGCACGTGCTCGCGGCCATCAGGAGGTGATGGTCGGGTACTCCGATTCCAACAAGGATGGCGGCTACCTGACCTCGGTCTGGAGCCTGCACGAGGCGACGCTGGCGCTCGCGCGCGTGTTCAGCGACGCGCGCATCGCGATGCAGATCTTTCATGGCCGCGGCGGCGCCGTCGGGCGCGGCGGCGGCTCCTCGTTCGCCGCGATTCTCGCGCAGCCGTCGGGGACGGTGCAGGGCCGCATCCGCATCACCGAGCAGGGCGAGGTCATCGCGGCGAAATACGGCACGCGGGAGAGTACCGCCGCGAACCTCGAGGCGATGACGGCCGCCACGCTGCTGGCGTCGCTCGAGAAATCGCCGGCCGCGGGCCGCGAGGCGGATCGGTTCGCCGCCGCGATGCACACGCTTTCGCGCGACGCATTCCGCGCGTATCGTGACCTGGTCTACGAGACCGACGGCTTCAACACCGTGTTCCGGCAGATGACGCCGCTGGCGGAAATCACCGAGCTCAACATCGGTTCGCGTCCAGCGTCGCGCACCTCCTCCAATCGTATCGAGGATCTGCGCGCGATTCCGTGGGTCTTCAGCTGGGCTCAGGCGCGCGTGATGCTGCCGGGGTGGTACGGAGTCGGCCATGCCTTACAGGCGTTCGGCGATCGGGCGCTGTTGCGTGAGATGCTCGCGGCCTGGCCGTTCTTCCGGACCACGCTCGACAATCTCGAGATGGTGCTGGCGAAGTCCGACATGGCGATCGCGGAGCGCTACGCCTCGCTGGTCGACGACCGGGCGCTCGGGGATCGCATCTTCACGCGGATTCGCGACGCCTGGTCCGTCACGTGCGATGCGCTCCTGGATGTCACCGGCCAGTCGCGCCTGCTCGAGAAGAATCCGATTCTCGACGCGTCGATCCGCCTGCGCCTGCCGTATATCGATCCGCTGAACCTGCTGCAGGTCGAACTCCTGAAACGGCATCGAGCGGGCGAGCGCGACCCGCGTGTGCGCGAAGGCATCCAGCTGTCGATCAACGCGGTGGCGACGGCGCTCAGGAACAGCGGATAGCGGTATCATCGCCGTCATGTCACGAGCATCCACGATTCGGCGCGCCTGCGCCGTCTGCCTCCTTGCATTTCCGTCACTGGCCGGCGCGCAGGTGGCTCCCGGCTCGCTTCCTTCCGCTGAGCGGCCGTTCGGCACCCTTCGCGAACAGGCGGTGATGCAGCAGCAATGGCTGAAGAAGCGCCTCGACGGCTTTCTTCCGGCGCTGATGCGCAAACACGCCATCGACATGTGGGTCGTCCCGATGCGCGAGTACAACGAGGACCCGGTGTTCTCGTCGATTACCGCGCCGGAGACCTTCTTTGCCAGGCGGCGGACCATCTACGTGTTCTTCGACAAGTGCGCCGCCGCCAATACGCCGGTGACGGCGGCCTGCATCGAACGCATCGCTCTTGGCGGCACCTCGCAGGGCGGCGTCTTCGACGCCCGCACGTCGATGAAGGCGGTGACCGCCGCCGTCGGCGGCCGTCAGGCCGAACTGTGGGGCGACGAGCAGTGGATGGCGCTCAAGCAGGTGGTCGAAGAGCGGAAGCCGAAGGTGATCGGCATCGATCGTTCGACGACGTTCGCGTTCAGCGATGGGCTGTCGAGCGGCGAGTTGCAGGGCATGAGCGCCGCGCTCGGGCCCGCGTGGACGGCGAAGTTCAAGGATGCCGAGCGGCTGCCGCTGGAGCTGATCGCGTCGAAGCTTCCGGAGGAGGAAGCGTTCTTCGAGAAGATGACGGCCCTGGTCTGGCAGATGACGCAGACCATGTTTTCGGACAAGGTCATCGTGCCTGGCACCACGCGCACGAGCGATCTCGTGTGGTGGTGGCGGCAGCGGACCAACGATCAAGGCCTGGGCACGTGGTTCCAGCCGAGCATCGAGGTGCAGCGGAAGGGCACGACGAGTGAAAAGCTGGGACCGGATCCGATCATTCTTCCGGGCGACGTCCTGCACTGCGATGTCGGGATCACCGTGGCGCGTCTCAACACCGACACCCAGCACAACGCCTACGTCCTCCTGCCTGGCGAAACGGACGCGCCCGCCGGCCTGAAGAAGGCGCTCGCCAACGGGAACGCGATGCAGGACATCGCGATGGAGGAGACGCGTCCCGGCCGGACCGGCAACGAGATCCTCGCTTCCGTGCGGCAGCGCATGAAGGCGCTCGGCATCGACGGCACGATGTACACGCATCCCATCGGCATGAACGGTCACGGCGCCGGTCCCCTCATCGGGTTGTGGGACTACCAGGACGGCGTGCCCGATCGGGGCGAGGCGCGCGTCATCCCGTCGATGTGGTTCTCCATCGAGCTCCAGGCGACGACACCGGTGCCGGAGTGGGGCGGCCAGCCCGTGCGGATGGCGCAGGAGGAAGACATGATCGTGGGCGCCGACGGGAAGACGCGGTGGGCGCTCAAGCGGCAGGACACGTTGTTCCTGATTCGAAGCAAGCGATAGACGATCGGCAGTTCGTTCGCGCCCGCGATCCCGCCGTTCGGGCGCGTGCGCTAGTGGCATGATAGGGCCGTGAAGGACGGCGCCAGACCCTGGGTTATTGCGGCGGCGAGCGTTGCCGCCATCGGGGTCGTTGTCGCCGTCGCCCTTTCCTTGAGAACATCGCCGCGGCGGCCCGCGTCGCCTCACGTTCTTCCGGCGAGGCCGGCGCTGGCCTCGCTGCCCGAGCGGCCGTTCCTGATGTTCATCAACCTCGTGCCGGACGAAGCGTTCAAGCGCGTCGTCATCGCGCCGCTCGACGCGCCGGACGGGCCGCATTTCGTAACGCCGCTGCAGTGCGACCGTGTGTACTACGCGGGGACGCGCGGGTTGTGCCTGACGGCAGCCACCGACACACCCGGTGTCGCGTCCTATGTGGCGCGGATCTTCGACGAGCATTTCACTCAACTCAAGACGTTCACGCTGACGGGGCCGCCCAGCCGGACGCGGCTGTCACCCGACGGTCGCCGCGCCGCCTTCACCGTTTTCGACGAAGGGCATTCGTATGCCGACGGCGTATTCTCCACGCGCACGACCATCGTCGACACGATCGCCGGCACCGCGATCGGCGAGCTCGAAAGCTGGAAGATCACGCGCGACGGCGCGCCGTTCCTCAACAAGGACTTCAATTTCTGGGGCGTGACGTTCGCGCAGGACGGCAACACGTTCTACGCGACGCTGCGGACGCAGGGCAGCGCCTATCTCATCGAAGGCCAGGTGGATACGCGGGAGGCGCGCGTGCTGATGCAAGGCGCGGAATGTCCGTCGCTGTCGCCCGATCAGTCGCGCATCGCCTTCAAGAAGCGGCTGGGTGGCTCCGGCGGCTGGTGGCAGCTGTCGTTGTATGACGTCTCGAGCCATGGCGTGCGGCCGCTGAGCGGCGACACGGAAAGCGTCGACGATCAGGTCGAGTGGCTCGATGCGTCGAGCCTCATCTACTTCCGTCCCAACGCCGACGGCAACATCGTCTGGCGCCTCGAGGTGGACGGTGGCACGCCTCCTCAGCCGTTTGTCCGCGAAGGCTTCTCACCAGTTGTTGTGCGGTAGAGGAGTTCGGCTATCCTTGCGCCCAGGACGGAAGCGGAGGGGACGGAGGCAACGGATTCACACGGAGGAACGGAGCAGCAGAGGACGAACGGAGGGCGCCAAGGGACGCGCGCGACCGTCGGCCGGCGAAGCCGGCCTCAGACTGGAACAGAACGAACGACGCAAAAGCAAAACGCCACGCACGACCCCGTTTTGTTTTTGCGTCGCTCGTTCTGTCCCGGTGGCCCGCGTTGCGGGCCGGTCGCGCTCGGCGTTTTCTCTGCTCGTCTCCGTTGCTCCGTTGCTCTGTGTGATCCCGTTCCCTCCGTAACCTCCGTTGACTGCGTGAGACCAGGAACGAGGAGGAACTGTCATGAAACTCAGGACTGTCATGTTGGCGACGACCTGCGCGGTCGCGGTCGTTTCGGCGATCACACTTGTCAGCGCCCAGAGCACTCAACGTGCGCCGCGGGAGTCGGCGCAGGTTCGCCACCTCGTGTACATCGCCACTCCGGGCGACAACGGCACCGACAACCAGTCGGGCATCGTCGTCCTCGACGCCGACAAGGACTACAGCTTTCTCAAACGCATCTCGTACGATCTGCCGGCGAGCAAGATGCCTGGCCCGAAAGTGTCGGGCATCACCGTCAGCCTGCCGCTCCAGATGCTCTACGTGACCGTCGACGGATACATGACCGCTTTCGATCTGGCCACGGACAAGATCGCCTGGACGTTTTCCGGCGAAACCGGTCCCGTCCCGAGGACGAGAGGCGCGGCCAGCGGCTGCTGTGAACGCCCGTGGACGCTGCCGGACGGCAAGACGCTGCTGGTGGGATCGAGCTACAACGCGTGGTGGTACTACATCGATGGCGCAACGGGAAAGAACCTGGGCAAACTTCCGGTGCCCGAATCGCCGGTCGCGCATAACCTCGCGGTCACCGCGGATGGCAAGCTCGGCATCCTCGGTTCCATGTCGAGTCCGAAAGACGGCAAGGCGGGCGTGACGGTGATCGATGTGCCCAGCCGAAAAGTGCTGCGCTACATGACCTTCTCCGAAATGGTGCGCCCGCTCACGATCAATCACGACGGCAGCCTGGTCTACGTGAACGTCAACGATCTGATTGGCTTCGAGATCGGCGATGTGAAGACCGGCAAGATGCTCAAGCGCTACGAGATTCCCGGTGACGAGTGGAAAGGCAAGGGCTACAGCCACGGCATCGGGATGACGCCGGACGAGAGCGAAATCTGGGTCGCCGACCCCTTCAACAATGCCTGGCAGATTTGGGACAACCCGGGCGACGGTCGCAACCCGGTCTACAACGCGTCCAAGATGATCAAACCGACGGCCGGCGTCGTGCACAGCTGGATCTCGATGACCAACGATGGCAAGCTGGCCTTCATCGGCGACAGCAGCGTCATCGACGTGAAGAAGCACAAGGAGATCGCCGTGATGAAGGACGAGTTCGGCCGGCGGATCGTCCACACGGAGAAGGTTCTCTATCTCACCTTCCAGGACGGGAAGTTGATCGAGGCGAACAACCAGTTTGCCGTTGGCGATGCAAAGGCCTATGCCGCCCGCATAGGAACCAAGACGAATGAACAGTAGGGCAGCGGCTCGTTCGGTGTTCGCCGCGATGGTTGTCGTGATCGCCCTCAGCGCGTGGCCCGCGGGAAGGGCTGCGGACGACTCAGGCGAACAGCTGTACGACGGCCACTGCCGCCAGTGCCACGGACCGGAGGGACGAGGCGCGAAGGCGCCGTCCCTCATTCCGTTTGACTGGAGTTACAAGGAAGCGCTCGATCTGATCAGGCATCCGATCTGCGACATGCCGCCGATTCCGGCGTCAGCGGTCAGCGACGCACAGGTCGGGCAAATTGTGGCCTACTTGAAGACGATCAAGTAGACACGTCGAAGGAGGCGGCGATGAGGATGTGGCGCCCGTTGATGTCGCTCAGCGTGTTGGGACTCGTGTGCGTGACGCTGATCACGACAGAGGCAAGCCGGCAGGACGCCAGTCAGGCACCGGCAGCCGGCCGCGGCCAGCGCGGCGGCGGCCGTGCCGACGCTCCCGTCGTCGGCCCGGGAAATCTGGTGACCGGCGTCT
>DASSGK010000018.1:0-30313 GCA_035693505.1 Vicinamibacterales bacterium | reverse complement strand
AGTATCCCTTCAACGTCAAAGAAGTGCAGCATCGACCGCCTCGCTCGGGTTCAGGGTGCGTCATGTTATACCGTTCTGACGTTTGATGACGTGATCGTCACGATCAGAGGAAACCGCGGTTCCATCTTTTCGGTCTGTGCGGTCTGATCGATCAATAATCTGTAAGGCTGACACATTTCGTCGGCCGAAGACCTTTTTCGAGTCGGAGGTATTGCATATGCGTGCCCCTCGGGTTCTCGTCGCCGCCGCCGCGATTGTGTGCGCAGGCGCCGGGTTCGCGGCGTCGAGTCAGACCGGTCAGAAGCCCACCACGTCAATGGTGGTGTACAAGTCCCCGACGTGAGGGTGCTGCGGCGCCTGGATCGAGCACGTCCGGGCGCGCGGCTTCCAGGTGGAAGCCAAAGATGTCGGCGATTCGCAGTTGACGACGACGAAGATTCAAGCGGGCGTGCCGGCGGACCTGCAGACCTGTCACACGGCGAAGGTCGGCGGATACATCGTGGAAGGGCACGTGCCAGCGGAAGACATCCAGCGTCTGCTGAAAGAGAAGCCGGCAATCGCGGGGATCGCGGTCGCGGGCATGCCGATGGGCTCGCCGGGCATGGAACAAGGCGGGATGAAGCAGCCCTTCAACACCATCGCGTTCACTAAGAACGGGACCGAAACGGTCTTCGCCAAACACTGACACCTGGAATCGCCGGCTGCCTGCCCGGACGATCGAACGACACCGCGGTCACCACCGGCGCGCCGACGCGGGCGTGCACCGATCGATACAGCAGCATCCAGACGAGCAGAGCCGCGCCCAGCAGGTATGACTGGAGCGGGTTGAGCCACGTATCGGCGAAACGGTTGGTGAACTGGAAGTAGTTCGCCGCGACGAAGTAGGCGGCCGCCAGCGCCGCGCCGGTGTATCGGCCAAGCGGTCGACGGACGATCACGAACGGTGTCACCGCCGCGTAGATCGGCACGAGGATCCCGTAATGGTGTTCCCACGCCACCGGCGCCGTGAGCGTGACCCAGAGAGCGGCGATCGCCAGATCGATCGCGCTGCCGGCGCTTCGTCTCGGGCGCCAAAGTGAGGCCACCCCCAGCGCCACGAAGGCGATCATCGTGCCGGCGTACACCACGGGATGGATCGGCGCGAACTCGTGGCCCTGCCATTCCAGATTCGATCCGTTGAACAGCGCGCGATTGAGCAGGCCGTTGACGGACTGGTTCGCATAGAACGACTCGCCTCTTCTTGCGATGAAGGAAAGGACCTGCAGGTACTCGATGTGATCGTGGAGTCCATATCGCCAGAGGGACACCGCAAGGCCGGCACCGATGACGAGCGCGCCTGACACCACGAACCGTGCCTCCCGCCGCAGAAGGCCCCAGAGATACAGGAGTCCGTACGTCGGCTTCACCAGGCACATCAGTCCGACGGCCGCACCCGCGGCGGCTCTTGCCCCCATCATCCAGGCGAAGACGGCGGTCGCAAACAACAGGTTGAGCCACGCTTGAATCTGGCCGAGGCTGTACGCCTTGATGAGCGGGTAGAACGTGAGCGCCGCGATCGCGACCAGCACATCGAGCGAAACCCTTGCGCGCAGTGGTCGCTCGCCTTCGCCCCACTCGGTGGCCATCGCCCGCCGGAGGATCAGGGCCGCGAGGCCGGCCACGATCAGCGTCGCGATCCACGAGATCCGGTTCAGGGCGGGGCGTTCGAGGCCGCCAATGAGGAGAAGCGCCGTGGGCGGATATTGAAACTTGACCGCGTCCGCGAAGAACACGTGCTCGTACAGACCGTCTGAATGGTCGCGCGCGTAGGCGCGCGCGGCTTCCATCGCTTTCCACGAATCGGCTCCCTGTGCCGACCGGAGGAAGCGTCCCTCGTGCGCCCACACTGTGTCGACGCCCGTGGGTGTGGACAGGTGCAACGCGAGATTGAGGCACAGGCTGGCGACGAGGATCGCCGCGATGGTCGCGATCAGGACGCTTTCACGATGCGCGAAAGCCCCGTTATTCAATCAGCGCCTCGGGCGTCATGAGTCCAGGTCAGGAAGTCCGCGAGAAGAAACTCAATGCGGTTTCGAGCTGCCGTACATTGTTCATCGCGGCCGTGCAGGCGAGCACGACGGCAATCACCAGGATGACCCGGCGCCACCACGAGACCGAGCCGAGCGCCGCGGTCAGCACCAGCAGCGGCGCGACGTGCACGGCGTACAAGAACGTCTCCTCGCCGTACAGCAGATGAAGCAGGACCTGGCCGGCGAGCGTTCCGAACAGGACGAAGCGGACACGAGCGTTGCCGCGTGACGAGGCGAGGCCGACGAGCGCCGTCGCAACGAGCGCCGCCCAGCCGATCGTCGCCGCAACGCCCCAGGCACCGGAGCTGGCAATCGACGAGTGCTGCACGCTCATTACCGTTCCCCACTTCGGCTCCGGAATCAGGTCGATGCGGGGCATCACGATCGTGTGGAAGAAAAGCGCCCGCGCCACCGGACCAGGTCCACCGCTCGCGGCCGGCAGCACGAACCGTCCCTCGTTGGAATAGCCGAAGAAAAACGGTGCCGTCGGAAAGATGATCCGCTGCACGGCCCAGATCACGCCGACAACAAACACGGCATTGATGCTGATTTGCAACGCGCGGCGCCACGGCCATCGCGCGACAGCGGCACAGATACCGCACATCCAGTTGGTCGACGTCACGCTCATCGAGACGGCGGACGCCGCCACGTACGCCCCTTCCGGCAGGCGGCGTTCTGCGTCCATCGCCGTCAGCGCGAGCGGCACGAGCAGGGTGACGGATCCGAGCGTGTAGGTTTCAGGCACCGTCAGCCAGAACATGGCGCTCGACGTCGAGCAGGCCAGCAGCGTGAACACGATCGCATCGGACTGGCGCGTCGTGATCGAACGGGCGATCGAGAAAAAGAGAGCAACCCACGCGGCCGCGGCCGTCGCGGACAACAGCGCCAGGATCGACCGATCGGTCAGGCCGGCGGCGCGCAGACCATAGGCCGAGCCGGTCGCGAGCAGCGGAAAGAGCGGATGCCGCGCGTTGCGCGACTGGACGCTCCAGCGGTGCAGCACCGTGTCGGCCACGGTGGGCAGATCGGCCTCGAACCAGACGTCGTTGCCGCCCGGCGCGACGAAGAAACGCGCGTCCATCGATCGCTGGACGTTCCAGACGACAAGGCCGGCGAGCAGCGCGAAGGCCAGCGCGACCGCAATGTCTGATATCGAGATCGCACGCGAGGAATGCAGCTCGACGGTAGCGCTTGATGTCGCCAGCAGCGGATCGGCGGGAAGCGTCGGCGCTCTGGAGACGTCGAACACCTCGACCGCGACTGCCAACTCTGTGCCAGCGTGTCGGCATGTGACAGGATCCCACCTCGCTGGGCAGTGCGCATGTGACTGGACTATCCTGCCGCGTGCCTGCCTGGATTGCGTATCTCGTTCACGCCAGCGCGGCAGCCATCGCTTACGGCATCTTCACGGTGCGGCGTCGAAGCGGTGACGAACGCGCGTTGAAGGTGTTCGAGATCGCGACAGCCGTCGTCCTCGCTGGCGCCCTCCTCGCACTGACCAGCGGCCCGATCCTCATCGACTTCTACAAGGCGTACCTGTACGCGGGCAACGCGGTGCTCTCGCAGCCATCGACCCTGTATGACTGCAATCGCGGCCAGTGCTTCGTGAACCTCCCGATCGTCGCTTTGCTGTTTGCTCCCCTCGCGCCGCTGGATCCGTCCATCGCCGGAGTCGCGTTCTCAGCTGCGGGAGCCGCTCTGCTCGTCGCTGCCGTGCGGCGGATGGCACGAGGCCGATCTGCAGACACGATCGTGTGGATGGCGCTCCTGAGCGGGCCGATCTACTACTCGGTGCGAATCGGCAACACCACGCACATGCTGCTGCTCCCGCTGCTCATGGCATTCGGGCGGTTGGCTGATGGCAGCGGTGCGGGTGGTGCGGGCGCGATCCTCGCGGCGCTGTCGCTGCTGAAACCGCCGCTCGCATTGTTCCTGCCCTACCTCGTGCTGCGGCGGCACTTTCGCGCGGCTGTCGCGATGAGCGCGTGCGCAGCGTGCATCGTGGCCGCGTCCATCGCCTGGTTCGGCATCGATCTCCACGCGTTCTGGTTCCGCGAGTTCGTGATCAACCAGGGTTCCCGTCCAATCGCCGCGTACAACGTGCAGAGCGTGAATGGATTCCTCGCGCATCTGCTGACCCGCGGCCACCTCCGCGACTGGTATCCGATCGATGCGGGCCCGCGATTCTCGATGCTGAGCGCTGCGCTCTCGGCGGCGCTCGTCGCGGCCGTCTTGTTCGAGTGCTGGCGAGCCGGCTCACCGAAAACGAGCGCAGCGCATCATGTGGAACTGGGAATGGTCCTCTGCCTCACCGTGCTCGTCGCACCCATCTCGTGGACGCACTACGATCTGCTGCTGTTGATCCCGGGCGCGGCGCTCGTAACGCGATGGGCATCGCTCGAACCTCGCTGCCGGGCCGGCCTGGCAGCGGCGCTCATCCTCATCGCCCCGCCCGTCGTCGTGCTCAGCGTTCAGAGTCGAATCGGCAACGCGCTCTACGAACGGCTGCTGGTGTCTCACTACTTCGCGGGCGCGGTCGTGCTTCTCGCGGTGCTTATGGCGGAGCGCCAGCGGATCTCGAAGACGACGCCCGAGCACAGCCGTTTGAGCGCGGTCACCGCATCGAACGCGTAGCCACGATCAAAACATCCTGCCTCGAGCGTTCCTTTTTTTCAGATTCCAGACGACGAAGCGACTGAGCTCATCTGCGTTGTCGTACCAGCACGATCGCGTAAGTTTCATTTCCCACTGTATCTATGCGCGAACAACCGACTCCCACGACATCGCGTGGTGCTCAGCCGAAAAACCTCAGTCGTATCACTCGAGAGACAACGGCCTGTCAGTGTTCCATACACGCACAGGAACAAGGAAGAGTCGGCCAAATGTGATCACGTGAAAAAGTTGCGCGACGATGATGCCTGCTTCTTTAACACGACTATACGTTTGCAGATGAGTCTAAATCTCCTCGAGAGCAATCCGCCGGTTCAGGCAGAGTCCTTGCGTTGTCAGACTACATGCACGCAATTGATAAACGACGCGGCTCCGCTCTTGTTGTGACTTTTGCCATCCTGACATTCACCGCGGCCGTTCGCGACGTGCATGCGGCTGCGATTCCGAGCCCCTGGGTTGCGCAAGACATCGGGACGCCGGCCGTCGCCGGCAGCAGTACATACGACTCCACACAGAAGGCCTTCACCATATCCGCTGGTGGCGCCGACATCTGGGGCACCAGCGACCAGTTTCAGTTCATGTATCAGCAGATCACCGGCGATGTGGACTTCGTCGTGCGAGTCGATTCCATCCTTCACACCGATCAGTGGTCGAAGGCCGGCGTGATGATCCGCAGCTCGCTCGCGGCGAACGCGGCGAATGGATTCGCGCTGGTCTCGGCTCAAAAGGGCGTCACCTTCCAGTCGCGTGTGCAGGTAGGCGCTCAGAGCACCAGCGTGTCGGCCGGCGCGCTGTCGGCGCCTCGATGGGTGCGCCTCGTGCGTACCGGAACCACGCTCACCGGCTACACGTCGGCCGACGGCGCCAAGTGGACGACGATCGGATCGGCGACGGTCGCGCTCGGTGCCTCGGCGTACGTCGGTCTCGCGGTGACCAGCCACAACGCGTCGGCGCCCACGACCGCCGTCATGTCGCAGTTGTCGATGAGCACGTCCGCGCTGCCGACGCCGCAGAAGGATGCAGACATCGGTGCTCCCGCGCTGGCCGGTTCGGCCACGTTCGGACAGGGCACCTATACGATCGTCGCCAGCGGCAACGACATCTGGGATCAGGCCGATCAGTTCAACTACGTGTACCAGCAGGTGACCGGCGACATGGACGTGTCCGCGCGGATCGCGTCGCTGCAGGGATCGAACGCGTGGGCCAAAGCCGGCGTGATGATCCGCGAGACGCTGGCGAAAGACTCCCGCAACGCCATGGCGTTGATTTCGACCGGAAACGGCAGCACGTTCCAGCGGCGCATCGACCCCGGCGGATTTTCGGTGAGCACCCACGGCCCATCGCTCGTAGCGCCCGCATGGGTACGCCTCGTGCGCAGCGCCAACCAGTTCACCGCGTACACGTCGACCGACGGCGTGAAATGGACGACGATCGCCACCGACACGGTCCCGATGGGCAGCGCGGTGTTTGTCGGCCTCGCCGTGACGAGCCATGACGCCTCTTCGAGGGCGACGTCGACGATCGATCAGTTCAAGCTCACGCAGGCATCAGCACCGCCGAATCAGGCGCCGGTCGTGAGCATCACGGCACCCGCGGGAGGCTCGACCTTCACGGCCCCCGCGAACATCACCGTGACCGCGCAGGCGTCCGACCCTGAGAATCGCCTCGCGCGCGTCGACTTGTACGGTGGTTCGACCCGCATCGCATCGTTGACCGCTGCGCCATTCACCGCCACGTGGTCGTCGGTGCCCGTGGGAACCTATGCGATCACCGCGGTCGCATTCGATCTCGACGGCGGCAGCACGACATCTCAACCGGTGACGGTCAACGTGTCGTCAACGCCCAACCAGGCGCCAACCGTCGGATTGTCGTCGCCCACGGCCGGCGCGACGTTCACCGCGCCCGCCACGATTGCGATCGCGGCATCCGCCGGTGATCCGGACGGCACCGTCGCCAAGGTCGAGTTCTACTCGGGGACGACGTTGCTGAGCACCGACACGACGTCGCCGTTCTCGTTCTCCTGGACCAACGTGGCGGCCGGGAACTACACGCTCAAGGCGATCGCGTACGACAACAAGGGCGCGAGCACGACGTCGGCAACGGTCAGTGTCAGCGTCACGGCCGCGACGGGCGTGCCGACAACCGTGAGATTCCAGAAATCAGCGGACGATGCGACGCTCGTTCAGTACTACCTGCTCGAGGTTTTCCAATCTGGTGCCGATCCGAACACCGCGACGGCGGTATCTGCGTTAAACCTCGGGAAGCCGACCCCCAATTCCAGCGGCCTTATCACGCTCAACGAGGCGAGCTTCTTCAATGCGCTGGCGAGGGGTTCCTACATCGCGACCGTGAGCGCGGTCGGCAGCGGCGGAAAAGGCCGCAGCGCGCCCGTCTCGTTCACGCGCTGAGGGAACGCAGGGCCGGAAGACGTAACGCAGGGCTGAAGCCCTGCGCCACAACTGACCTCGTGCGCTGACAGCTTCTCGATCTGTGGCGCAAGGCTTCAGCCTTGCGTCTTCGTGTGGCGCACGGCTTTAACCGTGCGCATTCTCCTACCCGCGGATCTGCGTGCGGTGCATGACCCGTCGCGCGGCGGGGTCGAACGCATCACGGCGATGCATCGTGCACCGGTTGTCCCAGAGCACGAGGTCGCCCACCCGCCACTGGTGCCGCCACGCGAGCGATTCGTCCGACGCCGCCGCCCAGATTTCGTCGAGCAGCGCGTCGGACTCCTCGAGCGACAACCCTTCGATGTACGAATTGCGCCGCCGGCCCAGGTAGAGACCCCGGCGGCCGGTTTCGGCGTGGACCTGCACGAGCGGATGCAGCGTGCCGGGAGACGTGCGCGGATCGTCGGTGGGAGTGACGCCCTGACGGACGTAGCCCCCGCTGTTGTACGTGCCGTCGTGTTTCACGCGAGCCCCTTCGACGCGACGCCGAAGCCCTGCGGGCATCGCCTCCCAGGCCGCATACATCGAACAGAAGCTGGTGTCTCCGCCGCTGGCCGGGACCTCGAGCGCATACAGCACACTCGCCTTCGGCGGATTCGGCAGGTACGACATGTCGGTGTGCCACACGGCCTCACCTGCTCCGAGGCTGCCGATCGCGACGCCATCCTGCACGACGTTGGACACCACGTAGATTTCAGGATGCCCCTCGACGAACCGCTGGCCAGTCTCCTGCACCGGCGCCTCGTCCAGCTCCCCAAATCGGCGGCTGAACGTCACGAGATCCTGATCGGTGAGCGCCTGATCGCGGAAGAGGAGCACCTGATGATCGAGCCACGCGCGATGGACTGCCGCGAACAACTCATCGTCGAGCACACGAAGATCGACGCCATCGATCCGGGCGCCGAGCGCCGCACCCGTGGGTCGAACACGAAGGCGATCGGCGCCGCGTGACGTGCCGTCCGCCGGATTGTGCATCGCCTCGCTCATAAAGACAGACTCGAATCGGCCGGCTGAAGAACGGTTCTGGTCGGATCGATCGACAGCGCGGCAATCGCGCCGACCAGCAGCAGTCCCGCGGAGATGAAGAGCGGCAAATCGTAGCGTCCGGTCCGTTCGATCAGCACGCCGAAGACGACCGGCGAGATCATGCCGGCGACGCCAAATCCTGTGTTCATCATGCCGCCGGCCGTGCCCGCATGCGCGTGCGCGATGTCGAGCGGCAATGTCCAGAGCACCGCGTCGCTCAATTCCAGAAAAAAGAAGGCGGCGGCCAGAAGCACCACAGCGCCGCGTGCGCTGTCGATGACGATGGCCGGGATCATGAACACGAGCGCGCCACCCATTCCTGTCACAAGCAGCGCGCGTCGCGCCAGCCGGAGATTTCCAGTGCGCCGGAAGATCGCGTCAGAGCTCACGCCGCCGAGCGTGTCGCCTACCACACCAGCCAGCAACGGCAGCATCGTCATCAGCGCCATCTGATCCGCCGCGAACTTGCGGCCCTCCGAGAGGTACGACGGCAGCCACGTCAGGAACACCCAGAGGGACCAGCCGTAGCAGAAATCGACGAATGTGACGAGCCACATGCGCCGGATGATCTGCCGCCACGGAGTGGGTTCGCGGGGCACATCCTTCGATCGGGGGCGCGAGCCGATCTCGGACAACTCGGCCTCCGTGACCCACGGATGATCCGCCGGCTCGTCGCGAAACGACGCCAGCCACACCGCTGCCCACAGCAGGCTTGCGGCGCCAAGCGCGTAGAACGACGCACGCCATCCATATCCTGCCACGATCGCGAGCACGATCGCCGGCGTGACGGCGCCGCCGAGACGCGCAAAGCTGTGCGTGATGCCCTGCGCGAAGCCTCGCTCCCGTACCGGGAGCCAGAATGCAAAGGCGCGCGTCGCCGTCGGAAACGCACCGCCTTCGCCGACACCGACCAGCAGGCGGAACGCGACGAGCGACGAGACGCTCCACGAGAGGCCTGTCAAAATCGTGGCGAGCGCCCAGAGAAGGCTCAAGCCCCCGAGCACACGGCGCGGCCCGTACCGATCCGACAGCCAGCCGCCTCCAAGCTGCATGAGCGTATATGGGTACGCGAACGCGGAGAAAATCAGGCCGAGCTCGGTCGGGGTCAGCGCAAACTCGCGCTTCAGCGCGGGCGCCGCCACCGAGATGTTCACCCGGTCGATGTACGCGATGAAGTACATCAGGCACAGGAGGAACAGCATGGCGTGCCTGATCCTCATGTGGCGAACGTCATTCAAGGCGGATTGGTTGAACGAAGCGGATTATTTCGTGCGGCAGACGCCATCGACCGGGCGCCAGCCCTCGACGTCGATCTCAATCGGTCCGCCCGATGTCGGCGAAGGCCGCATGCCCCCGGACGCGGGACCGGGAGAGATGCTGACGCCGCCGCCGATCGCGACGCCCTCCTTGTACTGGCCCCTCTTCATCAGGCCGGTGATCTGAATCATCGAGCCTTCGTGTGCCTTGATCTCCTTCATCATCTCCTTCGGTCCGTTCATGCGCAGATGCATGCCTTCGGGGATGTCGAGGCTTCCGGGCTCATCGGTCGTGCGGTGGCCGGCGGTGAACATGTAGCCCTTGGTGCAGCCGGGCACGAACACGCGCACCGAATCTTTCGGCACAGGTCTGGTTTCCTGCGCGGCGAGCGCCGCACCCATGACGATCGGGAGGAACACAACAGCGACAGTCCTCATCAGACGCTCCAGATCTCATTCTGCGCCTTCGTCCGTAATGAGTCCATAGCCGCTCGAGGTCCGATCAGAATGCGCGCTGGAACGACACCGACACGCCGAGAAAGTCGGCGCCGACCGTCGTGTAGGCGCCGTCGCTCACGGCCACCCGGAAGCTGCTTCGAGGCGACAGCGGCATCGTCATCGTCACGCCGACGCGGGAGTTGGTCTGGAAGTCGACGTCGGGCCGCCCGTCCACGTTGGTCCGTCCGCCACGATAGAAGTTGGCGTTCCCGGAGAGCCACAGGCCAGGCTTGAACGTGTATCTGGCATTGAATTGCGACGACAGCATCGCGTCCTGTGTCCGGACATGACCGCCGGCAAAGTCGTCGTTGGCGGTGAACAGCCACACACCGAGATAGAACTCGAACAACCACTGACCGGTCGTGCGAATGAAGGCAGCCTCGGGCTTGAAAGACCACCGATGCGATCCCAGGTTGATGATGCGCGCTGGATCGTACTGACCGGTTGGCACACCGACGGTCAGGCCCGCGCTGATGTTGTTTCTCGGAGGCGGCGTCTTCGCGAAGTCCGCCATCGTGAGGGCCGGAGCGCCGAACAGGTTGACGCCAAGCCGCAGGCGGACATCGCCAAGGCCGGTGCGATCGATCGCCGTGAACTGGCCGAGATAGACGCCGGTGACATTTCCGCCGACGATCGGAAGGGACGCCAGCACGGTAGCCGAACGTCCGAACGCCGATATCGAACGGCCGAGTGAGAGCGCCAGCGTATTGATCGTGGCGTGCGCATCCTCGACAGGCAGCGACGGGTCGAAGTTCACATCGCCGGAGTTGAACGTGTAGCCGGCGTTGAGGAGGTTCACGCCGACCGGGGACACGGTGTAGGCGCCAGGCTCGAGCTCCTGCGCGGCGGCGTTCGCGCCGAAGAGGCACAGCGCCGATGCAGCCACCAACGTGGCACCGCGAAGCCGTGGCATCACGCTGTCTCCTCTACAACTTCCTGGCCAGTCCCTGCTTCTGAAGCTCCTTCACGACCGCGTTCACGAGGCCCTTCATGTACTCACCGACGCTTTCGGGATCGGTCGTCTCGGTGACGCTCGCCCACATCAGCTTGTTCTCGCGCACGTTGAACAGCAGCGTTTCCACCGCGACCGTCTTGCGCTGGCGCGCGTTGCCGATGGGCGTGCCGATCATGTAGACGGAGTTCCAGCTCGTGCCGTAGTAGTCCCAGAAGTTGCCGTAGTACGAGCTGCTCCAGATGACGGCGCCGTACGTGGTTTCCGTGTCGACGCTGACGACTCTCATCGCGACCACGCCGTCGACGCCGGCTCGCTCGAACCAGGGCCGCGCCTTGTCCTTGTCGCGAAGCTCCTCCTTCGGAACGAGCGTGTAGGCGGCCACACTCGAGGGGCCTCGCGCGGCGATCTCACGCTTCAACGCTTCCTCGGCGGAGACGCGCAGATTGTCGTCGTTCGTGATCACGAGAGCGGCCACCTTCTTTCCCGCGAAATTGAGCGGGCCCGCGCCGGGCGCCTTCCAGGTCGACTTGAATTTGTACGAGGCGCCGGACAGGACCGACGGCGCGATGCCGCACAGGATCGCGATTGCCAACGCCGGGACAGCACACTTCTTCATCGATCCTCCGGAGTCCGAACTCGACGTGTCACGGCGTCACGTCGCGTGGCCGACAACAAACGCGCTGTTGCAACAAGGGACAACGGTCTAGGGCGCCGACCGGACGACCCGGAATCCGACGTGCGACGACCCGGTATCGGGCGGCGTCCCGCGTCGTGCGCTTGGCCGGTAGCTCTCGCAATAGGACGGATTGCAGAGGAACGATCCGCCTTTGATCACGCGCCGCTCCGAGTACGGATCGGCCGGATCGTACGTAGAGGTCGGTCCTTGCGGGTTGTCGCAGATGCCCTGATCGGCGCGGCTCGCGAATTCGTCCGCTCGATATTGGTCGCTGGTCCACTGCCAGACGTTGCCGCCCATGTCGTACAGGCCGTATCCGTTTGGTGGGAACGTCTTCACTGGCGACGTCGCCGCGAATCCGTCCTCCATCGTCTGGTGGTACGGGAACTCGCCGTCGAACGTGTTGGCCATGTGCGCGCCGTGCGGTGAGGGATCGTCCCCCCACGAATACCGCTTGCCGTCGAGGCCGCCGCGTGCGGCGAACTCCCACTCGGCTTCCGTGGGAAGGCGGCTGCCGTCCCATTTCGCGTACGCCACCGCGTCGTTCCACGACACCTGGACGACGGGATGATTGTCCATGCCGTCGATCGTGCTGCCGGGACCTGACGGCGAGCGCCAGCTCGCGCCTGGAACCCACGCCCACCAGAGCGACAAGTCGTCGAGCGGCACCGCGTGGGACGGAGGTGTGAAGACGAGCGAGCCTGGAACGAGCCGGCTGGCGTCAGGCTTCGGCGTTCCGGGCGGAAGCTGTTTGCGAATCTCTTCCCAGTCGGGCTGCCGCTCGGCGGTCGTGACGTAGCCGGTCGCCTGCACGAACCGGCGGAACTCGGCGTTGGTCACGTCGTGATCGGATACCCACAGTCCATTGATGCGCACACGATGGGCCGGACGCTCGTTCCGCATGCTCATCGCGCTGTTCGTGCCCATCGTGAACTCGCCGCCGGGAACCCACACCATGCCCGGCGCCGGCGGAACGGTGGCCGCGGAACTCCTGTGCACGGCGAATCGCGTGGAGATTGCGAAGGTGACGACGGCGGTCGCACACACGAGCCCGGCGAGGGCCATCGCTCGCATGAATCCTCGGCCGGCTGGAACAGCGGCAGCCGGTTGCGACGGAACATCACGGCGCCGCTTCATGGATGTGTTCGCCTTTCCTGCACAGGCAACCGTACGTCCGGGGTACCGGGGGGACTATGCAATTTCGGAACGCCGTCAGGATCGTCCACAACTACCGTCGCCGTCCACCGCCGCGGGAACCCGCCGCCGCCACCGCGGCAGGAGTCAGAATTTCCAGCCGATCGAGTTGGTGACGCCGAAGTCGTTCTTGTTGGCGTTCACGGGCGGCTTGGTGTCGTAGTTCTCGTAGAGCGTGAAGCTCCAGTACAGATTGCGCGCGATCTCCAGGTTCAGCGTCGGCGCGTACTGGAGTCGCACGCGGCCGGCGGTGGTCAGGCTTGGATACACCGAGAGGCGCGAGGTGATCGTCGCCGTCTTGAAGTGAAAGAATGAGAAGTCGACCGCCAGCAGGCCTTCGATGTTGTCGGCGATCTGCGAGCCGGGCTCCGATGGGTCAGGTGGAGTCGAATACGTTTCGTGCGTGTAGACGAGCCCGGCAAGACCGGTGAAGCTGACCTGATCGGTCCGCTTGAACCATCGTCCCACGGCCGCGCCCGCCGTCGTGCGCAGCGAAAGATCCTGCTGCTCGCTATTGAGAAATTCCAGAATGACGCCTGTGTACCATTTGGGACCGAGCGAAAACGTGTTCAGGCTCTGCGCGACGTTTCGACTCGTATTGGAACCGTCCGACTGCCCGCTGAAAGACGAACTTCCGCTCAGCGCCAACGTATAGGTCGTGGCGGCGTATCCCAGCGAGCCGCTGGCGGAGAACTGCGTCTGGTTGTCGCCGCTCGTGTACGAGAACCCGCTGTCGATGTTGCCGGTGAGCTGGCGCCAGAAATTGGTTTCAACCGGCAGGAGTTCCACGACGTCGGTCCAGAAGACGCGGATCGTGTCGCTGCCGTCCTGAGGCTCCACGGTAAAGCTGCCGTCGGGCTTCCGCTCGATCAGACCCGTCACGCGCTGGCCGTCGGCGAACACCACCTGGAATTCGTCGCGGCTTTGCAGCTCGCGCACCTTCCTCCAGTCGGCCTGCATGGAGGACAGCATGTAGTCGCCTTTGAAAAACAGCTCTCCCCGCTCCAGCTTCTTGATCTCGCCGGTCAGGGAGTCCCCGTTGGTGAGGACGAGGCGATCGTCTTTCCGCTTCGCGGAGAGATTCGCCGACAAGCTGGTTGCCAGGAGGATCGCGATCGGAATGATCCGCGCGGCCGTGCGGCGTGGCGTACACACGAGCAACGGATTCTAGCTCGTGCGCTGACGGCCGCTATGCGGATTCGGTATCGATTCGCGCGCTATTTCAGAACGCTGGCGAGCAGCTGGCCCACGTCCGCGCCGCCCGACTTCGAGACGAATTGGACGAGTACGGGCACGGCTTTCATCACCATCTCCGGTTTCAAACCGAGCTTGCTGAACGCCGACGCCGCGCTCGCCAGACCACCCATACCTCCGGCCGCGCCCGCGAGAGCCTCCAGGCCCGCCGTCCCCGACGTACCGGTCGCGGCAGCCGCGGCAGGCGCCGCCTTCAGCAAACCGGACATTCCCGAAACGGAGCTGGCGACTTTCGTCCAGTCCGTCGGACTGAGCTTGCCCTTCGCCAGGCTGAACAGTGACCCCGCAGCACCCTCGGCTTGTTTCGGCGTGGAACCCAGTTCCTTGGCCAGTGCGCCCACGAGCTCGGGATTCGCGGTCCCCTTCGCGGAAGGCGCTTGAGCGTGGGGAACGACGGTGAGCAGCGCAAACGCGACGATGACACCCATCGCCAGTGGTGTGAGCTTCATGCCTGTCCTCCGCCTTTACCCTACGCATCCACGGATGGGCAGGCTATGCGGATTCGGCACGGCCAGATCATTCGCCGCGCTGCGCCGACTCGATGACGGCGGCGTGCCTTCGAATCGTTTGATCCTTCGAACCGGTCCGAAGCGCCCGTCGAATAGCGGCGCCGGCATCCTGCACGCGCCCCGCCTTGTAGTACGCCCACGCGAGCGCGTCGTCGGTGAAGATGTCGTGTCGATCGACGGCCGCGGACTCCGCCAGGCGTACGGCTTCCTCGAGGCTGCGATCGTGTTCGGCGAGAAAGCGGGCGAGCACCGCGGGCTGTGGCGCGTCCACGCGCCAGCCCGCTTCCGCGAGCGCGTACTCCCGCGCGGCCGCGTCCGTCTGCCCCAGCATACGGTGAAGATCCCCGAGGCGTTCGGCGACATCGGGCGACGGAGCCCGCGACATGATCGCTTCGTACGCGCGGAGCGCCCCGAGGCGATCGCCGGTCGCCTCCTTCATCCGCGCCATTCCGATGGCGGCGAACGGGTGGCCCGGAAACGTGTGGTCCGCCCAGGCGAACTCGAATGCGGCTTCGTCCTTGTGTCCGAGCTGTCGATGCAGATCGCCCAGCTGCGCGTGATGCCACGCGAGCGATTCGAGATCGTTGGGCGGCGTGGCGTCGGTCGAGAGCTGCATCGCGCGAAGCGCCGCCTCGAGCTTGCCTTGCAGCTCCAGCGCGTACGCGGCCCGCGCGTACGCGCCGGCAGTCGGCCGCAGATCCATCATCCGCTTGAAGGCCTTGAACGCTTCGTCGTATTCGCCGATTTCCAGGTGGCCGTCTCCCATCACACCGTAGTTCCAGTCGTCGGTTGGACGCTGGTTGCGCGCGCGCTCCGCTTCGAGAATCGCCTCGCGAAAGCGGTGTTGTGACAGGTAGACGGCGCCGAGCATGCGGCGCGCTTCGTACTCGAGCGGCTCATCGTGCAGCACTCGCTTCAGCGCCCGCTCCGCCTCGAGGGCGAGTCCCGCGTTGCCGGAAACTCTCGCCTGCCGCAGAAGAGCGTCGGCAAGTGAGACGGCAGCGCGGGCATTGGTGGGATTCCGATCCAGCTCGGCCCGCTGGCGTTCGATCGTTCGTTGAAGTCCCTCGCGCGACAGCGTGGGAGCCGACGACTCCACCGGCCGGGATGTTTCGCCAGCGAACCGCCGCTCCTGGCGGTTCGCCCTGACGATGAACCCCGCGACGACACCGACGATCACGATGGCGATGCCGTAGGACCGGAATCCGCTGCGCATCACAGCCTACTGTTCGAAACCGGGGAACGGATGCGCCACGTACGGAAAGTGTGCGAGGAACGGCTTGTCGTTCGCGTCGACGCCATCACCGAGCAGATTGTTCGGCGACACATTGAACGCCGGCGTGAACGGTGTGCCGCCCGCGAGCGCGCGCAGCTCGATGTCCACGACGTCGTCGCCAAGGCGGCGGCCGTTGGGGAACCCGTCGTTCTGGCCGGCGAGCAGCCCGAGACGGTTGGGCGACGGCGACGGCGCAAAGGCCATGTTGAGGCGGATCATTTCAGAGGGCCGGACGCCCGTGGGCTGGTTGAGGCCCGGAATGCCCGTCAGGAATATCGCGACCAGATCGTTGCGCGGCGCCGTCGGGACCTTGAGTCCCGGATAGAGGACAGGAATCAGCCTCGACGGCTCCGGGTTCATCACGAACTTCGCGAACTGCCCGTCCTGTTCCGGATCGGATCCGTTGAAACGGTCCTTCTGCCCGACCGGAATCACCACTTCGTTGACGAGCGGCATGCCGAGGCGCGACACCTGGACCCAGTCGCCGAACTCGTCCTGATCGTCGTCGTCGATGAACCGCAGACGCTTGCGGAGCGTCGTCGAATACACGCCGATGATCGAATTCGTGTTCTTCGGATCGCTGCCCGCGCTCCCGTCGTGTGTCAGCGCGCGCTTCGGAACCTGGAGCGCGATCGTGTGGACGTTGATCCCTTTCAGGCCGTCGACGCCGGCGGCGCCAGGCAACGGGATGAGGTGCGCCGGGTTGAATGGACGCAGGCCTAGCAGATCGAACACGGAGCCGAGATCGACAAAGAACGGATCGTCACGCTGGCCCGCGAACACCCTGGAGCCGTCCGACAGCGTGTGGATGCCGGCGTCGCCGAGCACTTCATAGTTGGGCGTCGACCGCAATCCCACGTTGACCGGCGGCGTCGTCAGGTTGGAACCGAGCACGTGCCGGCCGCGGCGATCGATGCGGGTGACCGTGTAGGTCTGGCGCATGTTGAAGTTCGGATCGTCCAGCGAGGCAATCGGGCCGGTGTTGTAGAGGAATGTGGCCTTGTTCTGGATGCGCGTCTTGAAGCGGAATTCGTAGACGATGTCGTCCTTCGCGTCGCCGTCGTTGTCCACGTTGATGCGATAGAGCACGTCGTCGCCGAACTTGTAGAAGTTCGGTCCGCCGCCCGGCGCTTCGAGCGGAATCCAGTTCGCGATCAGGGTGACCGTGTCGGGAGCATCCGGGCTGACGAATGCATACGTGTCGGTGTTGTCCGCCAGCGGATCCGCCGAGATGAGCGGCGCTTCGCGGTGGCTCGACGCCAGGCCCAGATACACGGACCCGCCGACCAGACACACTCCGAGCGCCCATCCGATACTGCGTTTCATACTGCCGCTCCTTTGCCCGCGTAGCGCGCGCCACGGTCACCGTGACGCGCGTTGGTTCACTGGAACCCTACGGCGCGGAAACGGCGGCGGATTGCAGCACGATCTTTCCTGCCACGCCTCCCGATTCCAGGAGACGCTGGCCCTCGCGTCCATCAAGCAGTTGAAGTCTGGCCGCGATGCGCGGCCGAATCTTTCGCGCGGCGAGGAGGTCGAAGAGCTTCGGCAGGTCCTCCTTGAAGGGGCGTTTGTCCTTACGGTAGAGCACCGAGATGCCATAGAACGTGCCGCGACGGCCCTTCAGCCTCGAACCGGCGAAAAGCGACGCGAGTCCACGCCATCGGTCAGCGGGATTGCGAAGGGCCATGGACCCGTACCCGATGATCAGCCCTCCCCGGCGCGTCGCCCGGACACACTCTCGAGTGCAAAGGCCGCCGAGGCCATCGAAGGCGACGTCCACGCCGTCCGGCAGCACCTCGTGGACGGCGTCATCGATCGGCCGGGTTCGCGATTCAATCGGCTCGCCGCCCAGACTCCTGATCAAGTCGAAATGCGCTCTCGACGCCAGGCCAAGGGCGCGGACGCCGTGTGCCCGCAACAATTCGATCAGCGCCGTCCCGACACCGCCGTTTGCGCCGGTGACGAGCGCTGTCTGCCCCGCTCGCAGCGAGGCAGTACGATGGATCATCTGATACGCCGTGACGTAGTTCAGAATCAGCGTCACCACCTCTGCGGCGTCCAGTCCATCGGGGACGGGAACGAAGTGATCGGCCTCGCGCGTGAAGTATTCGGCCCAGCCGCCGATCTCCGTCAGCGCGCACACACGCTGGCCAGGGGTAAAGCCGCTCACGCCGTCGCCGATGGCGTCGACGACGCCGACGACTTCATATCCTGGAACGAACGGAAACTTCGGTCGAAACAGATGGCTACCGGTCCGCATCGTGATGTCGGTGAACCCGACACCGCTGGCGAGCACGCGGATCCGGATCTGGCCCTGTTGCGGCGGTTCGAGCGGCAGCGACCTTTCCTGCAGCTGATCGAGCCCGCCCGTGCCTTTCAACACAATCGCGCGATACAGGTTCTGGCCGGTCACGACACCCCCAACAGGTTGGCGATTTTCTCCGGAGCCCGCACTTATGCCACGAAATCACGGAACCGCGAAAAAAGATTGGGAGCCGACAGCACGGCTTCTAGAACTCGAAACGCACGCCGACCCTGAACTGCCGCGGCGTCACGAACTGCTGGCCTGAAATAACGCCGGAGACGCCCGCCAGGCCGAAGTCCGGGTTCGTGACGCCGAACTGCAGCTGCGAGAAGCTGTCGTAGTCGAGGACGGTCTGCGTGTTGAACACGTTGAAGACGTCGGCGATCAGCAGCAGCGTGCGCCCGCCGAACTTCACGTTGTACGACGCACCCGCATTCACGGGCTTCGTCCACGGCGTGCGCGTCTGGAACCCGTTCGACGTCTCGAATCCGGCGCCGCGCGGCGTCAGCGGAATCTCGCCGCCGCTGTCGTACACGGGATGTGCGGCAAATCCGGTCAATGGCGCACCCGACTCCACCTCCAGCCCTAACGAGACGTTCAGGCCGAACGGAAACGCATACGTGCCATAGAGCTTGATGTCGTGCGTGCGATCGAGCGGGAGCGGTCCGATCCCGGCGGTGCCCAGGTATCGGACGTCGCCGGCATACCCGAACTTGGGGACGCCGATCGTCGTGTAGGTCGGATCGTTCGTCGGGTAGTCATACAGCGACGAGATGCCCGGATCCGATTGACCGTTGTCGTTGCGGAAGAAGCCTTCGAAGTTCCCCGTCAAGCGCGACCAGCGGTACGACGAGGCGAGCGACCAGCGATTCGAGAGGCGCTTGTTCGCCGTGAACTCGATCGCGTTGAAGTTGTGGACCGGCGCCTCGAAGCTCACGGTCGCACCGGGGATATCCTGGATGACCGGAGTGTCCGGACCCGGATTCGTCAGCAGGTAGTTCGCCGTCGCCGCGCCGGGGAGGCCGAGCGACGCCGCCACGAGCGGGTACGGCTGCACATCTTCGAGCATCCGCCCGATGTCGCGGTGAACGTAGCGCACCCCGACGTCCAGTCCGTGCTGCAGGCTGTACTCGGCTCCGACGACCCACTCGTTGTAGTAACTCAACTTCGCGTTCGGGTCGATATCGTCCGCGCCCGATCCGAGCAGCGTGAAGTGCGTCGTCGTGCTCGCTCCCGTCGCGGCGTTGGTCGTCACGACGCCGTTCGGAACCGGCTTCGTCAGGCTCGCATCGAAGTAGTCGGCCGTGAGTGACGAATCGGACGAAAGCGCGCGCGCCGCCAGATCGTTCGGCACACGTGCATAGTAGCGGCCGTAGTTCGCGAACACCTTGCTTCGGCCGCTGCGGGTCGGATCCCAGACGACGCCGATTCTCGGCGCCCAGTTGTTCTTGAGCTCGAATCCCTGCACGAGTGTGCCCGACAGGCTTTCCTGCTCATACCGCACGCCGGGCCGGATCGTCAGCGAACTGCCGATCTTCCACTCGTCCTCGACGAAGACCGCGCCGTATTTCTGGGTGGTCACGCGCGCGGACGTCAGGCTCGCGCGGCTCACGTGATAGATCTGGCCGAACACCGGATCCGGAATGATGTCGACCGTCGCTCCGGTCGCGGTTTGCTGACCGTTGGGCGCGGTGAAGGTCGGACCCGAATACTGCTGCAGCTGGCTGAAGTCGAGGTGCTCGAAGTCGAACCCGTAGCGGATCTGGTGCTGACCGTATCCCGCCACGATGTTGGTCGCCTTCGCCTGGACCTGCCAGTTGTCGCTGCGGTTGCCCGCCTCGTAGAACCCGAGACCGCCGCTGATCGCGCGCGGAGTGACCCGGAAGTCGGTGACCAGCCAGTCGTTGACCGAGGGTGTCTCAAGAATGCGATTGAGCGCACGCCCGTACGACGCGTCGACGAGAAAGTGCGGGCTCAGCACACCGTCGTAGTGGACGGTCTGGTTGTGGCCGCCGTAATCCAGCGAGCTATAGCCTGACGTCGAATCCTTGAGGAGCGACGAGGACCGTTGAGGACCGAGCGCGCCGGTCGCCGGATCGCCGAAGAACGACGCGTCGATGCGATGCGCGCTGTTCACCTGCCACGTGCCCTTCGCCGCGTAGTTCGTCAGGCGGCGGTCCCGATCGACGTTGCCGAGCTTCTCGAGCGGGAATCCCTGAGGGGCACTGAAGGTGTTCGTCTGCCACTGCGGATCGATGGCTCCGAAGAAAAACACGCGGTTGTGCACGACGGGACCGCCCACGGTTGCGCCGGCGTCGCTCAGTCGCGACGCCACCGTGTTCACCGTTCCGTCGACGCTCTGCACGGTGTTGTAGCTGGATTCGAGACTGCTCGGACGCGCGTACGCGAAGGCACTGCCCCTGACGTTGTTCGAGCCGCTCTTGGTCACGACGTTGATCACGCCGCCGGTCGCCTGTCCGAACTCGGCCTCGTAGCCGCCGGTCTTCACCTGGACTTCCTGCATGAAGTCGTACGGCGTGCCGTTGCCCAGCGATCCGAACACGATCGAGTACGACCCGAGCGCGCCGTATCCGCCGTTGGTGATGTTGACGCCGTCGACGACGTACTGATTCTCGAGCCCGCTCGAACCCTCGACGGACGGATTCGCGACGCCGACGCTGCCGCCGCTGCTGACGCCCGGCGCCAGGTAGAGCGCGTCGCTGAAGCGGCGGCCGACCGGCAGGCGCGACAGCGTGTCGCTGTCGAGATTCGCGCCGATCGTGGTGCTGGTCGTATCGACAGTCGGAGGCGTGGCGGTCACCTGAATCATTTCAAGCAGCCCGCCCACCTGCATCGTCAGCGGAATTTCGACCGTCTGTCCGAGACGCAGTTGCACGGCGGATTGATCCACCGGCCTGAAGCCCTGAAGCTCCGCGCGCACGCCGTACGTTCCCGGCGTGAGGAACGGAACAGTAAACCTGCCGTCCGAGTCGGTGACGGCAACCTTGGGTCCCTGCGATCCGGTTGCCGTGACGGTCACGCCGGGGATGGCCAGGCCTTGCGCATCGACAATCCGGCCGGAAATTGTGCCGGTCGTGTCCTGCGCTGCTGCGCGACCCGCGACCGAACACGCGATGATGGCGACGAGAACGACGATCGACAGTTTCTTCACGTACATTCCTCCCAACAACTTCAGCGGCACAACGGGAACACACACCTCTTCCATACAGGCGTGCGGCTTCGCCGAGATGGCGTTCCGCTTGGTCTTATTGGAGTAGGCGAGGCCGTGACGATTTCTTTCGGTGACGGTCGCAGAGGGGACGGAGGTAACGGGATCACACAGAGGAACGGAGCAGCAGAGACGAGCAGAGAACGAAGCGGCCAGCCGCCGGCCGCCACTCTTTTACGTCGTCTACTCTGTCGAGTTGGCCATCTGTCAGTCGACGCGAGCGCTGCCACCGTTTCGACTCCTGCCGGAAGCGCGAGGATTGATCAAACGCTTCACCCCGTCGACAAGGCGCGGCACGTTGAAGTTGATCAACAGTCCGGCGGGACAATCCGACAGCGCCATGTAGGTGAGCAGCTGCGCCTGATGGACCGGGAGCAGCGCCGCGGCAGACTTCAGTTCGACCACGACCTTGTCTTCGACGATGAGATCAATTCGATAGCAGGTCTCGAACGCCATGTGCTTATACACAATCGGAACTGCCTGCTGCGTTGAGAACCGCAAGTTTCGAGCGGCGAGCTCAAATTGCAGACATGGCGCATAGACGGATTCGAGGAGTTCAGGTCCAAGCGTGCGATGAACCTCGATAGCGCCTGCGAGAATCCCTCCGGTGATCTCGTTGAAGTCTGACGGATCGATTGGCATCCCGAACACGACTGCAACCAGGGCGCCGCTCGGGAATGCGAGGAAATCTCTGAAATCAGTTTTTTTCGTCGCACATCTCGCTGTTCGAGCGATCGGCCAGTACGAAGAAAACGCAATCGAGACGGCGGACTCAACTGAGCGGCCGGCGGCTGGCATTTGGGGATGGCCAGCCGCTACGCAACCGGAAGAAGCGGCGCGAATCACAAGCCCTGGATCGAGATGGCTTGTGTTCGCGCAGCTTCTTTCGGTTGCGGGCCCGCGTAGCGGGCCGGCCGTTTGAACGAGTTGACCCACCCGATCTTCTCTGCTCGTCTCTGCTGCTCCGTTTCTCTGTGTGATCCCGTTCCCTCCGTCCCCTCCGTTCCCGTTCCCTCCGTACGCTCTGTTCCCGTTTCCTCCGTATCTCCGCTCCCGCTCCCACCGTATCCTCTGTTTCCACCAACAACGGTTTCGTCACCGGGGTACGCCGTTTGTAATCGGCACGCGAGGAATTCTTTACAAAACGCTCAAGAAGCCATGGCTCGTACTGTCGCGGTATCCGACTTGCACACTTGTCGCGCCGATCCATGGAGATCTCCGACCTCGCAGCGCCAGGAGCGACCGCGCTCGAGCACGCACCGACGGGCGGGACGCCTTCCGCGATCGTGCGGCCTCAGAGTGCGGTCGCTCACTCCACGTTGATCGTTCCGTTGCCGCGTCGTAATCGGCGACGCGCGCATCTCGCTCGCCGGTGTTCTCGAACACGCGTACAGCCTGCTGGTGCTCGATGACGTTCAGCTCGGATTCGATTCCGATGCACCTCATGACGCAGGAGGCGTTCTCGCTGTATCTGTCGCGCCTGGCACCCGACGGCGCCCTCGTGATGCACATCTCGAATCGCCACCTGCGGCTCGCACCCGTCGTGGCGCAGCTCGCCGCCAGTCAGGGACTGACCGCGCTGCAGCAGATCGGCGCGATGGGGCCGGGCCGGCCCGAAGGCAAGAGCGAATCGCATTGGATCGTGATGTCCCGCAATCGCGGCGACCTCGACGCGCTCGCAAGCGATCGGCGATGGCAGCCGCTCGTCGCCGGCGCCTCGACGCCGCTCTGGACCGACGACTTCTCCAGCATCCCGAGCGTGCTGAGCGTCCGCTGACGACAGGACCGCCACGCCATCATGCACCAGCGGCGCAACGCATCAATGGAGATCGACAGGCCTCTGCTGACGGCACTCGGGGGTGGAAGCCTCATCGCTGCGGTGGCGCCATTCGATCTGGCGTTCGACTCCCTCACTCATGGGTCGCCGCTCGCGCGTGCCCTGGCGCTGCCTGTCATCGGGATTGTCGGGTTCCTGGCGGCGAGACGGGTGGGGCTTGGCTTTGGCCTGAAGGATCTCGAGTACCCTGTCGGATTTCCGATCCTTGTCGCGGCCCTCGTCGCGGCCGGCGTGGCCATCGTCGATGGATTCCTGTTCCGCGGCTACTTGTCATCGAACTACGTGCAGATCTTTTCGACTGTCGGTTTGACCAGCCGCCTTCTGTACTTCATGCCGCGAGCGTTCAACGAGAACCTCATCTATCGCTGGTGCGTGATGTCGACTCTCATCTGGATGATCGGCACGCTGTGGCACGACGCCGATCGCCGTCCGGCCGACGGCGCCTACTGGCTGGGAATCGTACTCGCACAGGTGATCAACATCTCAATCAATGTGGTGGCCGTGTCGCACGGCCCTGTTACGCCTGGTTTGCTTGTCTACGACTGTATCCGCTACATCGTGCCCGGCGTCATCTGGGGCTATTTGTACTGGCGCCATGGCTTCGTCGCGGCAGAGATCGCGTCGGTCGGAACGCACCCGCTGCTCCAACCTGCGCTCGGTTTCCTGCTCGCGCGCTAGGATTCGACACACGTCTCACCTTTTTTGCGCGACCGCCCATCCATTTCGCTCGCTGAGGCGTCTATCATTCCAGCATGCGGGCGTCCGCAATCGGCATTCTTGCCATCTGGGTGGCGGCCTTTTCCGGCGCCGTGCCGGCGGTGGTGGCTGGGAAGGGAGCCGCCCTGCGCCTGCAGGGATCGGTCGAGCCGGTGCGCAGTCATCCGGTGATCGTGCCGCGTCTGACCGGGTCCGGCACGGGCACCCTCGTCATCGTCCACCTCGTCAAGCCCGGGACCCGCGTCAAGCGCGGCGAACTGCTCATCGAGTTCGATCGACAGGCACAAATCAAAACCGCGCACGATCGTCAGGCCGAGTACCGCGATTTCGTGGAGCAGATCAACCGCAAGCGCGGTGAGCAGCTCACTGCGAGCGCGCACGGCGAGGCAGAGCTGAAGACGGCCGAGAACGCGGTGAAGAGCGCGGAGCTCGAAGTTCAGAAGACCGAAATCGTCCCGCCGATCACGGCGGAGCAGAACCGGCTGTCGCTTGACGAGGCGCGCGCCAAAGCAAGCCAGCTTCGCAAGACGTTCGAGCTGCGGCGGAAGCTGGACGTGGCGGATATCCGCGCGCTCGAAATCCAGCGCGATCGCGCGCTCAATGCGTGGAAGCACGCCGAGAGCAACGCCGAAAAGATGCGCGTCGTGTCGCCGATCGACGGCATGGTCGTCCTGAAGTCGACCTGGAAAAACGGGACCATGGGGGAAGTGCAGGAAGGCGAGGAGGTGCGGTCCGGCCTCGGCATCATGGACGTCATCGATTCGTCGGCGATGCAGGTGCGCGCGCGCGTGAACCAGGCGGACGTGTCCGCCTTGCGCGTCGGTCAGGCCGCGCGGATCACGCTCGATTCGTACCCGGGACGCGCCTTCGACGGCCGGTTGGAGCAGCTGTCGCAAATCGGTTCGATCAGTACGATGTCGAACCGCGTGCGGACCTTCCTCGCGGTCTTCAGCATCGATGGCAGCGACCCACACCTGATGCCCGACCTGGCCGCGGCAATCGACATGGCCGAGGACAGCCGATGAAAAAAACCAGCGCGATCGTCGCGCTGGGCGCCGTCGTCGCGTTGTCGGTCGGCGCGGCCGCGGCGCTTCGCCGCGATACCGGATCGCCGTCGCTGCCCACCGCGCTGGTCTCGCGAACGACGTTCGTCGATTTCCTGCAGCTGCGGGGAGAGATCCGGCCCGTGCGCTCGATTGTGCTGACCGCGCCGTCGGCCGGTTCGGATCTCCAGATCGTGGATCTCGCCGTCAACGGCGCCAAGGTCGCCGCCGGCGATGTAGTCGTCACGTTCGATCCGACGATTCAACAGCGGACTCTCGAGACCAAGCAATCCGAGCTGAAGCAGGCCGAATCAGAGATCGAGCGGACCGAGGCCGAGCAGCGGCGGCGGGTCGCGTCCGCGCGGAGCGAGCGTGACGAAGCGGCAAAGGCGCTGGCCCGGGCGCGGCTGGAGCTCCAGGGCAACGAGATGCGCGCCCGCATCGACGCGGAGAACTTCGTCATCGCGGTGTCCAACGCGGAGGAGCACGTCCGCGAGCTCGAAAAGAAGGTCGAAGGCGAGCGGATCGCGGCGCAGGCAGACGTCGCCATCGCCACGCAGAAGCGCGACAAGGCTCAGTACGACGTCAGCGACACCGAGCGGATCATCGGCTCGCTGCAGGTGCGTGCGCCCATCGGAGGGTCGATCTCGCTGCTCCCCAACTTCCGCGCCGGCGGACCGGGAAGCCGCAGCCAGCCCGAATTCAAGCGCGGCGACCGCGCCTGGTTCGGAGCAGCGATCGCGGAGCTTCCCGATCTGAGCGAGATTCAGCTGACGGCGCGGGTCGACGAGGCCGACCGCGGCCGCGTGCAGATCGGCAGCGGCGTGCGCGTCCGGGTGGATGCGGTGCCGGACCGCGAGCTGACCGGTACGTTGAAGGACATCTCGGTGGTGGCGAAGCCCGACTTCACGACCTGGCCGCCGGTCCGGAATTTCGACGTCGTCGTCTCGCTGTCGGACGCGGATGGACGGCTGCGTTCGGGCATGAGCGCGTCTGCGCGCGTGGAGCTCGATCGGCTGCCGTCGGTCCTGGTCGTACCGACGGCCGCGGTGTTTCAGCGCGGGCCGGCCACCGTCGTCTACGTCGATCATCGCGGGGCGTTCGAGTCGCGCGCCGTCATGGTCTTGCGGCGCGGCCGCGATCAGGTCGCCATCGCGTCGGGTGTGAGCGAGGGCGACCGGGTGGCGCTGAGAGAGCCGGATCAGGAGCCGGCGAAGAAGTGATCAAGAAGGCCGCGGTGGCTGTCGTTGTGCTGATCGCCGCCGGCGCCGCCGTTCGCCTCGGCGTGTCTCGTTCGCTGCCGCGGGCGGTGCCGACCACGCACGTGCAGCGCGGCCGCGTCCAGGTGACGGTCTACACGATGGGCGATCTTCGCGCGTCACGATCCGTTCAACTCGCCGCGCCGCCAATGGGCGGGCAGCTGCAGATCGTCCACCTCGCGGAGACAGGAGAAGTCGTGAAGTCTGGCGATGTCGTCGTCGAGTTCGACGCGGCGGAGCAGGAGTTCAATCTCGAGCAGGCGAAGTTCGACCTCCAGCTCGCCGAGCAGGACATCGTCAAGGCGGAGGCCGAGGCGGCGGTGCAGGTTGCGGAGGACGAGGTCGCGATGCTCCATGCGCGGTACGACGTCCGGCGCGCGGAGCTCGACCTGTTGAGCAACGAGCTCGTCACCGCCATCAAGGCGCAGCAAAACGTCTTGACCCTCGACGAAGCGAAGCAGCGGCTCGCGCAGATCGAAGCCGACGTCAAGACACACCGCGCGACCACGCAGGCATCCGGCGACGGCGTCCGCGAGAAACGGAACAAGGCGCAGCTCTCGGTCCAGGTCGCGGAGCGCAACATCGAGAGCCTCCACGTTCGCGCGCCGTTTGACGGCGTCGCCACGGTGCGCACGAACTTCCAGGCGTTCGGCGGCATCTATTTCGGCGGCGCGATGCCCGACTATCGCGTCGGCGATGCAGCGTTCGCCGGACAGCCGATTGCGGAAGTCATCGACTCGTCGCGCGTCGAGGTGACCGCGAAGCTCGCGGAGCAGGATCGGGCCAACGTCGCGCCGGGACAGACGGTCGAAGTCGCCGTCGACGCGCTGCCCGATGCGAGGCTTCGCGGCACGGTCCGCAGCGTGAGCGGCGTCGCCTCGCGAGGCCTCTTCGACGCAGGCACGCGTCAGTTCGACATCGCGTTCGATGTCACCAGCAACCCTTCAGTGCGGCCTGGCGTGTCGGCGGCAATCGCCATCTCCGGCGCCGCGTACGACAACGTGCTCTACGTCCCTCGCACCGCCGTGTTCGACGTGAGCGGACGGCCCACTGTCTACGTTCGAGCGGGCGGAAGCTTCGATGCGCACGAGGTCCGCGTCCGCGCGTGGACCGACAGCGTGGCGGTCGTCGAAAACATCGAAGCGTCGGCGGAAGTCGCGCTCGTCGATCCGAATACACCCTCAGGCGGCCGCGCGAAGACACCGCCGCAAGCGCCGCAGCGCGCATCGCGATGAGCTCCGTCCTGTGGCTGCCCGACCTCGGGCGCAGCGTGGACAACCTGCTGCTGCACAAGCTGCGCACGCTGCTGACCATGCTCGGGATGATCTTCGGGGTGGCGGCGGTCGTCGCCATGCTGTCGATTGGCGCGGGTGCCCAACAGCAGGTCATGGCGTTCATCGAGGACCTCGGCGTCCGCAACCTGATCGTCGAGGCGCGGGAGACCACCGAGTTCCAGGCGTTCCAGAAAATGCGCCAGCAGTCGCCGGGCCTGACGTTCAAGGACATCCGCGCCATGGCGGCGACTGTCCCGGGCCTCGACATGGTGTCGCCCCGCAAGCGGTTCACGCCGTCGCAAGTCATCCCCAAGCCGCAGGGCGAATTGCCGGCTGTGTACGGCGTCGACGCGAACTTTCAGCAGATCGCCGGACTGAAGATTGCGGCGGGCCGGTTCTTCACACAGGAAGAGGCTGCCCACGCGGCTCCCGTCTGCGTGCTCGGCGAGGCCGCACGCGTCCGGCTGTTCGGGCTGTCGGATCCGCTCGGACAGTTCGTCAAGGTCAACGGACAGTGGTATCGGACGATCGGCGTCGCCGGCGCGCAGGCGGTCGCGCAAAGCGATGTCGCCGGCCTGCCGGGACAGGATCGCAACAACGTCCTCTACGTACCCACAGGCGCGGCGATGTTCCGGCTCGAGGACAACTACAGCCAGTTTCGCGACGAGGTCGACGGCGTCTATCTTCGGCTGAAGCCCGAGGCCGACGTGCTCGCCGCCGCCGCCACGGTTCGCGGAATCCTGACCGCCTCGCACCGGAATGCCGATGACTATTCGCTGATCGTCCCTGCCGAGCTCCTCGCCGAGCAGCAGCGGACCAAGCGGATCTTCGACATCGTCATGGTGGCCCTGGCGTCGATCTCGCTGCTGGTCGGCGGCATCGGCATCATGAACATCATGCTGGCCAGCGTGCTGGAGCGCACGCGCGAGATCGGCGTCCGCCGGGCGATTGGCGCGCGCCGCACCGACATCATCCGGCAGTTCGTGATGGAGACCACCTTGATCGCGGTGGCCGGCGGCACGATGGGTCTGCTCCTGGGCGCATCGATGTCACGGCTCATCGCCAATTTCGCCGGCTGGTCCACCATCATCAGCAGCGGGTCGCTCGGCCTGGCGTTCTCCGTCTCCGTGCTCATCGGCCTGGTGTCCGGCGTCTATCCCGCCATGAAAGCCTCCCGCCTCGATCCGGTCCAGGCCCTTCACTACGAGTAGCGCTGCAGGCCTGAAGGCCTGCACTACTTTCGGAACCTGTAGCGCGAAGGCTTCAGCCGAGCGTCGGCCTCCGGAACAAGCCGTAGACGGCCTACGTCTAAGAGCCGTAGACTGTCTACGACTATGGCCAAACAACCGGAAGACCGGCGCCTCGAACTCCTGCAGGGCACGCTCGACATGCTCATCCTGCGGACCCTCCAGTGGGGACCGCAACACGGCCACGGCATCGGACAGGCGATTCGCGCCCAGTCCGATGACCTGCTCAAGGTCGAAACAGGCTCCCTCTACCCTGCCCTGCACCGTCTCGTGAAACGCGAATGGCTCAAGGCGGAGTGGGGCGTGAGCGAAGCCAACCAGCGCGCGAAGTTCTACCGGTTGACGGCGGCCGGAAAGGCCCAGCTGTCGCGCGAACAGGATCGATGGTCGCAGCTCGTCGACGCGATCGGCCGCGTCATGAATCCAGCCCGCGCCGGCAAGGAGTAACAAAATGCGGCCAAGCCAGAACGATCTGGACGACGAGATTCGCGGGCACATGGCGCTCAGCATCAAGGAGCGCATCGAGCGGGGCGAGGATCCGGAATCGGCGAGGCTGGCCGCCTTGAAGGAGTTCGGCAACGTCACGCTCACCCGCGATTCGATGAACGCGGTCTGGCATCATCGCTGGCGGGAATCGGTCGAGGCGCTCGGACGCGACATTCGCTTCGCTGTCCGCGCCTTGTTACGCGCAAAAGGGCTCGCCGCCACCGTCGTCGTCACCCTCGCCCTCGGCATCGGCGCGAACGCCGCGATCTTCAGCGTCGTCCGCGGCGTGCTGCTCCGGCCGCTCGTCAACCGTGACGAGGATCGACTCATCTACATCCGCCAGAGCGCGCCGGGCGTCGGCGCGGCGAATCTCAACTTCTCGGTTCCGGAGATCATCGACATCAAGTCTCGCGCCACGACGGTCAGCGCGATCGGCGACTTCTCCACCGTGGACTTCGCGCTGATCGGCCTCGGCGGCGAGCCGCGCATGGTGAAGGCGGGCGTGGTCGGCGGTTCGTTCTTCGACGTGATGGGCCTTCGCCCGGTGCTCGGACGGCTGCTCGGCCCGCAGGACGATGGCCCGAATGCGGAGGGGGCCGCGGTGTTGACCAACCGCTTCTGGACCACTTCGCTGAACAGCGATCCGACGGTCGTCGGCAAACGGATCCGCCTCGGTCAGCGCAGCGCGGTCGTCGTCGGCGTGCTCGAGCCGTCGGTGCCGTATCCGGCGGACACCGAGATCATCGCGAACGTCGTCAGCAGCCCGCATCATCTCGGGGCGACGATGGTCACGAGCCGGACCCACCGGATGACCGAGCTCTTCGCCCGTTTGGCCCCGGGGGCGACTGTCGAAGATGCGAGAGCCGAGCTGACGGCGATTCACGCCGGCATCGTGCGAGACCACCCGGAGGCGTACGTGCCGAAGGCCAACACGCAGCTGCGCGTGTCGAAGCTGCGTGAACAGATCGCCGCTCCGGCGCGGACAATCCTCCTCGTCCTGTTGGCGGCGGCCGCGGTCGTCTTCGTCATCGCCTGTTCCAACGTCGCCAACCTGATCCTCGCGCGCTCGGTCCGGCGCGA
>DASSGK010000017.1:0-7391 GCA_035693505.1 Vicinamibacterales bacterium | reverse complement strand
GACCTCGATCGCATGACCGATCACGGCCAACCCCTCGCGGAGCATGTCTTCCGGGATCACCAGCGGCGGCAGCAGGCGAATGCAGTTGCTGTACAAGCCCGCGCGCATCACCACGACACCACCCGCCACAATCTGGCGCACGATCTGCAGCGTCTCGTCAGGCGTCGCCGGTTCTTTCGACACTCGATCTCGAACGAATTCGATCAGCATCATCGGTCCAAGCCCACGAACATCGCCGACGATGGGGAACCTGCCGTGCCAGCCATTCATGACCTCGCGCATGACCTCCCCGAGCCGTTGGGCGTGATGCAGGAACTCTGGCGTGCGGATCGTGTTGAGCGCTTCGATGGCCGCGGCACACGCCACCGGACTGCCGCCGTACGTGCCTCCGATGCCGCCGAGATGCGCAGCGTCCATGATCTCGGCGCGACCGGTCACGGCCGCGATCGGCATACCCGCGCCGAGCGACTTGGCGGTCGTAACCAGATCCGGAACGATGTCGTAGTGCTCGACCGCGAACAGACGACCGGTCCGGCCCATGCCGCACTGCACTTCGTCGGCGATCAGCACGATGCCGTGCTCTGAGCAGAGTTCGCGAATGCGCCGGAGAAACCTCGGTGGAACGGGCACGAATCCGGCCTCGCCCTGCACGGGCTCGATAATCATCGCCGCGACGGCTTTCGGATCGACCTGCGACACCAGCGCATTCTCGAGTTGTCGGATCCCGAAATCGACGTACTGCTCTTCCGTCATTCCTGCCGGCGTGCGATAGACGTTCGGAATCGGCAGCCGGACGATCTCTGGTGCGAATGGGCCAAAGCCGCTCTTGAAGAGACCGTACTTGCTTGTCAGGCTGAGCGTCAGCAGCGTGCGGCCGTGATAGCCGCCTTCGAAGCAAATGATCGAGGGGCGCCCTGTGTATTTCCTCGACAGCTTGACGGAGTTCTCGACGGCCTCGGCGCCGCTGTTCGCGAAGATCGTCTTCTTCTTGAAGGTACCCGGGGCAACCTCGTTCAACAGTTCGGCCAGCCGCACGTACGGCTCGTAGGTCGTGACCAGCGCACACGGGTGAATGTATTTCGCTGCTTGATCCTGAATCGCCTTGACCACACGCTGCGGCGAATGCCCGACCGCGACCATCCCGATTCCACCTGCGAAATCGATGAACGTATTGCCGTCGACATCGAAGAGAAGACCGCCATCGGCGCGTTCCACGACGACGTCGGTCGCACGACCGAGGCCGGCAGGCGCCGCTGCCGCACGACGAGCGATCAGATCGCGGGCCCGAGGCCCGGGAATCTCTGTGTTCAGTCTGATGTAACTCATGGCGTGTTTCCGCGAAGCTCCACGCACCTCTTTGTCAGCGCCGAGGACAAGGAGCACGCTGTAGTTGTCGCACACCGGATCGTTGAGATAGTTCGCGAGCAGCGCCCTCGGCTCGAACCCGACGCCCATCTGCATCGAGAGCGTCGAATCCCGTACGACGCCAGCGACAACATCGCGGTAGTAGTCCTCCGCGGACATGCGATCTTTGATGGCGCCGTAACCGGGAATCATCCCGGCCGTCACCTGCCCCTTCAGTCCGAGTCGCCAGACCGTCTCCTGGCGCGCCGCGTACAGCGCAGTCGCCAGACCGCGACCGCGGTAGTCGGGATTGACGCCGACGTCCGCGCCGTACAACCACGCACCATCGGGTTCGTGGGACGTGAGCCAGCCGCCCTGGATGATGTCGGCGAAGGTGTGATCGATGTGGTCGAAATCGAAATGCAGCCGCAGGGTGGTGGTCGCGCCCACCACGCGTTCTCCGTCGATGACGACAAACTGTCCGTCCGGGAACAGGTCGATGTGCTTCAGGTAGTGGAGAGCTTTAAAGCGCTCCGCATCATCGAGCGTTGGAAAACAGATCCGCTGCAGTTCCTCGAGCTGCGCCGCGTGCTCAGGATGGGTATGCAGTACGACGAGGCCGTCCGGAAGTTTTCGGAAGTACCACATGTGCTGGCGGCGTCGTGACTTTCATATAACCGATGCAAGGTTGTCAATGCTACTTGGGTTGCTCGACTTCAGCGATGAACGCCCGCGCTTCTTTGATCACATCATCGACGATGCCCATGTGTCCTTTGTCCGTGTAGTGGACGAAGCGATTGCGCACGCCGGCCTTCTGCAACGCCTGGGTCATGTCCAGGGCCTGCTGCACCGGCACAGACCGGTCGTCGTCCGAGTGAATGATGAGAATCGGCTTGGTGCTGGCGGTGACGTGCGCGAGCGGTGACGCGAGCCGTCGTGCCGTGTCGACGTCTTCATTGGTGGGCGTCCAGAGATTCCCCCAGGAGAGTGTGTTGAGATCGTAGGCACCGGCCACGCTGATGACCGCGCGGACGTCGTCGCGATCGGTATCCCAGCCGCCCGCGCGTTTGTAGGGTCCTTCGCCCAGCGTCGCAACGAGTGACACCATGTGGCCGCCGGCCGACTGGCCGATCAGATAGATGCGATCGGGATCGACGTTGTATTCCGACGCGTGCGCGTGCACCCAACGGATCGCGCAGAGGACGTCTTGATACGGAGCCGGGGCGGGCGATCCTCCCACCAGCCGATAGTCGATGGACATGGCGAAGAATCCGAATCCAGCCCATTGGCTAACCTTGATGCTGCTGGCGTCGGTCCGGTTGCCCGCTCGCCAGCGTCCGCCGTGCACCGAGACGATCGCCGGCAGCCGATCGCCGCGTTGCGGGTACGCGATGTCGGCGAGCAGGGCCGAGCCTTCGACCCGCCCGTAAATCACATCTTGTTTCGAGGTGATGGCAACAGCGCCCTGGCCGAGCGCGGCGGGCGACACACAGATCAGCGCGATCGCCGTAATGATGAGCCCTCTCATTGCAGACGTCCTTTCTCGACGGTCACGACGCGCCGCCGGCTACCGCCCCGTATATGCGATCCGATAGATGAAGCCCTTGTTGTCGTCGGACACGTAGAGCGCCCCGTCAGGTCCCGTCACAAGACCGGCGGGCCGGCCGAGGACGACTCCGTCCTTCAGAAAGCCGGTGGCGAAGTCTTCAACCCCAATCGGTCGACCGTCCTTCATCACGACGCGAGCGACGCTGTAGCCGTTGGTCTTCCGGGCCGATCCATGAAAGGCGATGAACAGGGCGTTTCGATAGGCGGCGGGAAAGGCTGTTCCGGTGTAGAACCGCATGTCGATCGGTGAAATGTGCGCGGGCAATTCGAGCGCCGGCGGCTTCGCCTCGGCCGCGGTCACATTCGGAGCCTTTCCTTCCAGCTCGGGCTGCCCCACATTTTGATGATTTGTCCCGATGAAGAACGGAAAGCCATAGTGCGCGCCGGCTTCGATGAGATCAATTTCGTCTGGCGGAATGTCGTCCCCGAGGTTGTCCTGCCCTGTTTCGCCGGCCCACATCAGACCGGTCTGGGGATCCCAATCGAAGCCGATTGCGTTGTGCAGGCCGCGCGCGTAGGGCTGCAGCGTGCCGTCCTTTGTCACGACCTGGATCGTCGTCCGCCGAGGATCGGCTTCGACACAGACGTTACAAGAGGATCCGATGGCGACGTAAAGGCGACCGTCGGGGCCGAAATTGATGGTCCGGGAGACGTGCACTGAAGGCGTCGAGCTCGGTAGCTCCACGATGGTCTCCGGTGTGCCGATCGGCGCGCCATTGGACCATCGAACGCGGACGACCGCCGGCGTGGTGGCGACGTACAGCCACCCGTCCCTGAATGCCAGGCTGTGGGCATTGGGCAGGTTGCTGAGTATGACTCGAGGTTGTGTCGTGCCATCGTGAACTTGCAGCGCCACCACCTCGTTACGTGGCCGTCGCGCGACAAGGATGACCCCTTCGGGACTGACCGCCATCAGGCGCGCGCCGGTCAACCCAGCCGCGAAAACGCTGACGTTGAATCCCGGCGGAACCGCGAGCGTTGCCGGCACGGCGGCGGGGGGCGGCGCGGCAGGTGGCTGGAGGGCCGCACCCGCAAACGCCGCCAGGAGTATGGCGTTTTTCAAATCGGTCATCATGTGAGGTAGGTCTTATAGCTGATTTTCGCGAGCCGCGCGGTTCGACTACTGCATTCCGAGTTCGAGCACGACGATGCCGTTCGCAGGGACGGTGTAGGTGAAACCGGATTTGACGCCGGTGACCTGTGACCTCTTCGGCAGTACGCGTTCAGGAGCGTCGATCGAGTTCGTGTCCAGCGGATCGCCGGCAAGCGTGAGCGCCGTCGCGATGGGCCGAAGCGCGGTGCCGATGATGTCCAGCTGCACGGGCGCGGCGGCGCTGCCCGGGTTCACGAGCTTCACGTAGAGCGTACGTGAGCGGCTGGCGCGGGTGACCGACACCAGCACGTCGGTGTCGGTGGCGCTGGCCTTCAGGATCTCATCGCCGACGTGCGTGGCAAACAGCTTGAGCGCGTGGTAGCTCGGCGATCCGTAAACGCGCAGCGCGTCGTAGCCGATCAGGTTCGGGCGCCACTGCCGCGCGCCGGAACTGACGTTCACCAGCAGCGGCGCGTAGCAGTGCATGATCACGAGATCGGAGTTCCTCTCCATCTCAATCATCCACACGGCGTCGCCGATCGCGGCGCGCAGGTTGGGCGTCGGCGCCTCGCCGCGCGATTTCGGATTCCACGGCTCGAACGGCGTCTCGTAGGCGCCCCACTCGCCGACGAAGATCTTCGGCCCCTTGCGATCGTATCTGTCGTACTGCCCGCGAGCCGCTTTCAGGAATGCCTCCACCGTCCGGTAGTAGTGTTCGTCGACGACATCTGGCGTCACACTGCGGACGCGCTGGTTCTCGGGATGCTCGAAGCCCACAGTGGAAATGACCTGCAGGTTCGGGTAGCGCGCCTTGATCGCCGCGTTGAACTGCGCGAAGCGCTGGTCGTAGGAACCGGAGCGATCGAAGAAATCCTCGTTGCCGACTTCGACGTAGGTCAGCGTGAACGGCGACGGATGCCCGGCCTTCGCGCGCCGCGATCCCCACGTCGACGTGGCCGGTCCGGTGATGTATTCGATCTCGTCGAGCGCGTCCTGGATGTAGGGCTCGAGATCCGGGCCCGGCTTCACATACGCGCCCTTCAACGAGTAGCCGGCGTAAACAGCGAGGACGGGCTCGGCCTCCATGTCCTCGGCCCACTGCAGGAACTCGTACAGGCCGAGACCATCGGTCGAGCGATAGGTCCACGGCGCCATGTGACCGGGCCGTTCCGCCAACGGCCCGAGTGTCTTCTTCCAGTCGAAACGGTCGGCGATTTGATCACCTTCGAGATAGTTGCCGCCGGGGAACCGGAGGAACTTCGGCCGCATGTCGATCAGCATCTGCAGCAGGTCGGGCCGGAAGCCGTTGATCTGGTTCTTGTAAGTCGGGGGAAACAGCGAGACCAGGCTGAACCAGATCGTCCCGGGACGCTCGACCGTCAGTACGAAGCGTGCGTTCGCGGTCGGCGTCACGTTTGCCGTCGACAACGTCACTTCGTACTGCTTCCACGCCTGAGTCAGGCCGGTCACCCGTCCGCTGGCGTACGTCGTCTTGCCGTCAACGCTTTCAATGGCTGCGGTGATCGGACCAGTGATTCCTGGGGCCACCTTCGCGAAGAAGGACGCGCGATACCGCGTGTTCGGCTTGACCGGTATGCCCCAATAGCCCTCGTTGGCAACGCCCGCGGCGTGTCCGCTCGACGCCTGCGTCACCTCGACGCGGAGACTGGTCGCCATCGCGGTGTTGAGGGGCTGATTCGTGTCGAGCGCGATGGCCGCCGCCGCGCCAACGCCGTGGACCGCCGACCAGTGCGCCGGCGAAGTGGCGTCGTCGAGAAACGCGCGATTTCGTATCAGCTCGCCGTACAGCCCGCCGTCATACGAGTGGTTGATCTCCTCCGTCATCAGGCCATAGAGAAGGGGACTGACCTTGCCCGCGTTTGTCGATGCGTCGATAGTGATCGTCGGCGCCGCGGCGCGCGGAAGGGTCATGCCGAGGATCAGCACGAGCACGACCGCATTGGCTTTCAACATAACGTTCTCATCGATCAGGATCGAACATGTGAGCCTGATAGGGGAAGCCGTTCATCGCCAGGCGGCAGGAGCGCTCACCTTCCTTGCCGCCATTGCTCGCCAGGTGCCACGTTTGACGTGGGACGTAGACGACGTCGCCGGCTTCCGCTTCGAACGGCTCCAGTCCTTCGATGTTGTAGCGGATGTGGCCGAGCATGATCAGCCAGAACTCGCCGCCTTCTTCGTGGTAATGCCCCTTGTTGCCCGGCTGCGGCGGCTGGTAGCGTCCCATGATGATGTTCGCGAAGCTGCGATCGTCGGTGACGAACGCGCCGCCGCGTTCCTCGCCGCTCGCCACCTTGTTGAAATCGACCACCGGACGATTCTGCGAATCGAGCACGCCCTGGCCGCCGTCGACACGCGTTTTGACGTACTGGAACCCGGGAAGCGACACCGGCGTTTCGTCCGCCGGATAGAGCTTGCGCGCGCGCGCGACGTTGACCTCGAACCGCAGCGCCGGTTCCGTCCCGACGTTTTCGATCTGGTAGAGCGTGCGATACGGCACCTGGACCATGACGCCTGGCGCGGCGATCACAGGCTCCCGGCCTTCAACGGTGAATCGGAGCGTGCCGGATTGCACGATCCACCACTCGCGCGTGTCGCCATTCATGCGCCGAGGCGTCTTCTTGCCCGGGCCGATCGAGATCCACTGTGCGTTCAGACTCTCGTCGTCCACCATCGTCTCGGCCCAGTCCGCCTGACCGGTGTGTCGCGACAGCACGTCGATCAGCTTGGTGCGCGGCTTGTGCACGCCGGTCCACCCAGGCGACGTGGCCTTCGGCGACATCATGATCAGCGGTGTCGTCTGCCGCGCCGGCGGCCGCTGCGCCGCGCCGCTGGGCGTCTGGCCCTGCGAGGTCGCTCCCACGACAGCGGTGACGACGGCAACGGACGCGATCCAAAGCTTCATGGCCTCTCCAGCGGTGTGAGTGGTGTTCTGGCTGACGCGGAATCATGGCACAACGAGGCCTATAATGCGGCGCGAGGTGATGATGGTGGTCAATCGCCGAGGCTTCGCAAAATCGCTGAGCGGCGTCGTCGGCGCGGTCCTCGCCGGCGTGCCGGCGCGGGCGTCGGGCCAGGCGCCGTCCGCCGCGGGTGCGGCGCGCGCGGCCAGCCGGCTTCCATCCGCGAAGGTGACGCGCATCCGGCTCTTCTACCCCCCGAATTACGATCGCAACGGGCCGCAGGCGTTCCCCCAGAGCAACATGGTCGTCCTCGTCGACACCGATGCCGGGATCACCGGCGTCGGGCAGGGCGGCTCCCCCGACACCGTTCGCAACGTCGCGCGCAGCGTCATTGGCCGAAACGCGTTCGACACCGAGATGATCTG
>DASSGK010000016.1:0-16884 GCA_035693505.1 Vicinamibacterales bacterium | reverse complement strand
GGGAGCCGCCGAGCCAGCAGACCTGCTCGGCCTGAACACGTTGGAGCGCCGATCTCGTGGCGGCGTCGGCGTCACCCATGGCGGGCACGACCCTGACCAGCACCTGGTTCAGGACGACGTCGTTGAGAATCCGGATCGACGGTTCCGCGCGCAGGCGATCTGCGAACCTCCGCGCCAGACGACAGCAGCGCTCGACGAGGTCGGTCACGCCGCTGCGTCCGAGTGAGCGCAGCGCCGCATATACCGCGAAGCCTCGCGCGCGCCTCGACGACTCGGGTACCCAGTCCATCGGCTCGCGGGGCTCCTCTGGCGACCGCACCAGATAGGCGGCGTCGAGACTCATCGCCGCCCGGTGTGCCGCCGGATGGGCGATGAAAACGAGTCCGGAATCGTAGGGTACGTTCAGCCACTTATGCGCGTCGGTCGCGCACGAGTCGGCGCGTTCGAGGCCGCGGACGTGATGCTTCAAGGCGCCGCTTGCGGCCGCCCACAGGCCGAAGGCTCCGTCGACGTGCAGCCACGCTCCCCGGCGGGCCGCGAGGTCGGCGATGGCATCGAGCGGATCGAATGCGCCGCTGTTGACGTTGCCGGCCTGCGCGCAGACGATGACCGGACCGCTGATTCCGTCGAGTGCGGCGGCCAACGCGTCGGGCCGCATCCGACCCTGCTCGTCGGCGGCGGCGCGCACGATCTGCTGCGCTCCGATGCCGAGCATCCGCAGGGCGCCGACAACCGAGACGTGCACCTCCTCGCCGACGATCACCTGGAGCCGCGGCGCGCCCTGCACGCCATCCGCTTCCACGTTCCAGCCCGCGCGCCGCAGCAGCTCGTGGCGGGCGGCGGCGAGCGCCGTGAAGTTCGCCATGTGACAGCCGGTCGCAAAGCCGACGCTCGCGCCCGTCGGCAGCCCGAGCAGATCGATCAACCAGCCGGCGGCGACCTCCTCGACGACCGCGGCGGCCGGAGACATGACGTAGAGCGCGGCCGGCTGATCCCACATGGCTGCAAGCCACTCGACCGCGACGGTCGCGGGCAGCGCGCCGCCGGTCACGAACCCGAAATAACGCGGGCCGGTCGTGGTGACGAGGCCAGGCTCCGCCGCTCGCGCCAGCTCTTCGACGATGTCAATGGGATCGACGGGACCCTGGGGGAGCGGACCGCCGAGCGATGTCCGCAGCTGTTCGAGGCAGGCGGTGGCCCAGACGGGCCGATCCTTGCGCGACGCCGCGTACGCGCGCGCCAGCGTTACCGCGCGGTCGAGAGCGTCCGGTTCAGCCATGTCACGATTGCCGAGGTGACAGGTTCGCTGACGTGCTTGTCTCGCAGGTTGGCGTATTCGGACGTTTCCCCCGTCGTCGCCGGGACGAGCAGGTGGTTGACGCCAGGCACCTTCACCATTTCGACCGGCGGCGAGTTCTTGCGCTTCTTCGCGAGGCCCTCGAGCATGTCCGCGTTTCCAGGTTCCACCTGCGTGTCGAGGGCGCCCTGCACGATGAGCACCGGCTGACGGACGTTCGTCATCACCTTTGCCGGATCGGTGACCAGGAGACTCTGGTACTCGCCGTTGTCCAGCGAGCGCCGCACGTTGGGCGGTAGCTGATCGAGCCCTTTTCCCGTGATCGCGGCCTCGTGAATCCGCTTCTGCTCGTCGATTTTGGCCTGCCGCTCCTCCGGTGTCAGCGTCAGCCGATCGAGTGCGCGCTGCTGTTGCGCGAGCGCGACATCGGCATAGGTGGTTCCCGGCGTCGCAAGAAGGCCGACCGACGCGATCCGCTTGTCCTTTGATGCCGCGATCAGCGCGACGAGCCCGCCCTCGCTGTGGCCGACCACTGCGATGCGTTTGGGATCCACATCCTTCCGATCCGCCAGCAGCTTCACCGCGGCGCGAACGTCTTCCGCGTAGTCGGTGAGCGTTGCGGATTCCGCCCGGCCGCCGCTTTGGCCCGTTCCGCGCTTGTCGTAGCGGATGACGATGTATCCGGCGTTGGCGAGCGCGTCGGCGATCTGCCCGAGAATCGGAATGCCGACCACGAGCCCATCGCGATCCGTCGGCCCGCTGCTGCCGACGAGGACGACAGCCGGCAGGCGCGGCGCCGACGCCGTCGCCGGCCTGGACAACGTCGCGGCAAGCGAGAAGCCGTTGCTCGGAATATTCAGCTGCTGATCGTTCGGCCTCGAAATCGTGACACTGCGCGATGAGACGGCCGCGATGTCCTCGCGCACGACTTCGATGGCCTGCATCGGCACGCTGAACCGGATCATCCGTCCGGCCTCGTCGGTCCAGAAGTCGGCTTCCAGCCGACCGCCCGGTAGCACGAGGCCGAGATGCGTGCGCCGCGCGACGACGAGCCGCCCAGTCGTTTGAATCTGCTCAGCAGCCGATTCGCCGACCGAGATGGAGATCGACCCCTGACCCTCGAGGTAGACCGGGATGTTGCTTCCAACGGCGGCAGTCTTCAGACGCACGGCCAGGGCTTCGTACGGCGCGAAGAAGTTGGTGGGCAGCAACAGCAGCGCATCGGGGTCGATGGTGTCGGCCTTCTGCGTGGTCTGGCCGCCGTTGACGATGTCGCTCCTGGCCGCGGTACCCTCGACGACCGTGTGAATCGCCTGCACCTGGCCGCGAACCGTGCTTTCCAGCGTAAACTCGAGCGGCTTCCAATCCTGCGTATAACGCACTTGCAGTCGCCGCGCCGCGGCGTCGATTGGCGCGCCCAGGCGGCCGGTACCGGCGATGGTCCAGCCACTGGACGTGCGATTCACCGCGATTTGTTCGGTTCCGATCGGGACGCCGCGCAGGAAAATCGCGAAGCTCGTCGCACCCGCCTCCTGCAACTGCGGCGGCTGCTGTGCGGCCGCGCTGAGCGGCAGGGCGAGCACCATCGCCGCAATCGCTGCACGGATAGAATGGAGCGAGAGCATCCCTCAGCATAGCATCATGGTTCAGCTCGATTCTCCCGCCGCGTACGACGCCGCCCGCCACGGAGCCGCGTTCGTCGATCGTTCACACCTCGGCCGAATCGTCGTGTCCGGCACCGAGCGCGCGTCGTATCTCCAGGGTCTGCTGACCAACGACATCGTGGCGCTGAAGGCGGGACACGGCTGCTACGCGGCGTACCTCACCGCGCAGGGCCGTATGATCGCGGACCTTCATGTGTACGAGCTCGGCGACGTCATCCTGCTCACCATGGCTGGTGCCGTGAAAGACCTGGTGATGGGGAAGCTCGATCAGTTCATCTTTTCCGAGGACGTGCAGCTGGGCGATGTCACGACCGCCTTCGCGCAGGTCGCCGTGGTCGGTCCCGGCGCGGCCGCGCGCGTGGCCTCCCTCGTCAGCGGCATGACTGAAGAGGAGCTGCGAGCGCTGCCCACGCACGGCAACGTGCGCCGCACATGGTCCGGCGGCACAGTGATCGTCGTCCGCGTTGTCGACACCGGTGTACCGGGATTCGACCTGCACGTCGAGCGTCCGCAGGCCGGAGCATTGAAGGCGGCGCTGATCGCTGAACAGGCGGTCGAGCTCGGCGAAGCCGATGGCGAGACGTTGCGCATCGAGGCGGGAGTTCCGCTCTTTGGCCGCGACATGGACGAGGAGACGATTCCGCTCGAGGCGGGGATCGAGTCGCGGGCCATCAGCTTCACGAAAGGGTGCTACGTCGGGCAGGAGATCATCATCCGCGTGCTGCACCGCGGCCACGGCCGCGTCGCGCGTAAGCTGGTGGGCCTGGCGCTCGACGGCAGTGTCGTTCCGGCGGCAGGAGCGGCGATCCGCAGCGGCGATCGCGACGTCGGCAGCGTCACCAGCGCCGCGATGTCTCCGGCACTGGAACGGCCGATCGCGCTCGGCTACGTGCAGCGCGATTTCGTGGAAGCCGGGACAAAGCTGTCGATTGCCGACAGCATGGCAACCGTCACCGCGTTACCGTTCGTGCCGCAGACCTGACCGGGAATGTGGACCTTTAGAGCCGCGTCATTTCCATGTAGTGTCCGGCTTCAGCCGGACTCTCGCCGGTCCGCCTAAGGCGGACACTATCTGGTTGGAAAAGCGTTAGTCAGGCGTCTCGGGTCAGCGTCTGAATGAGCTCGGCGTCGGCGGGTGGAAAGTCCAGCCCCGCCAATTCTTCGCGCGTCACCCAGCGCATCTCTTGTCCAAGCTGGGGATTCGGTTCCCCGAGCAGCTTACAGCGAAAGAAGTGCAGCTCGATCGTCCGATCCGGATATGCGTGCGTCGTATTGTAGATTTCCTCACCGGCCTGTGACGCAACGTCGAGCTCTTCGCGAAGCTCACGTGCCAGGCCATCCCTCAGGGTCTCGCCACGATCGCACTTGCCGCCGGGAAATTCCCAGACGCCTTCGAGGTGAACACCTTTCGGCCGCCGCGTCACGAGAAAGCGTCCGCCGTTTTCGATGACGGCGGCGACGACAACAACAGTCATCAGATCGTCGACGGTCAATCGCCCGTCGTCTTGCCGCCTGGTGTCAGCGGATAGGCGCGGCAGTTCTTCATCATCGGGCAGACCAGGCACTTCGGGTTGCGAGCGACGCAGATCATCGCGCCGAAGTCCATCAGCGCCTGATTGAAGTCGAACACGTGCCGATGCGGCATCACCGTCTCTGAGATCCTCCAGAGGTGCTGCTTCATCGCATGGCTCTTCGGATCCCCCTTGGCGACGAAGACGCGGAACAGCACGCGCGCCACGTTGGTGTCCAGAATGGCGGCGCGCTCGCGGAAGGCGAAGCTGCGAATCGCGCCCGCGGTGTACGCGCCGATGCCCTTGAACGAGAGCAGGGTCGCCTCGTCGGACGGCAGCTGTCCGCCGTACTTGGCGACCGACTCACGCGCGATCGATTGCAACCGTTTCGGGCGGATGTTGTATCCGAGCGGGTACCAGGTCCTCGTCACGTCGTGCTCGGGCGCCTTCGCGAGGACTTCCATCGACGGGTACTTGTCGAGCCACTCGGCGTATTTCGGCAGCACACGGTCGACCTGGGTCTGCTGCAGCATGATCTCCGAGACCAGGATGTGGTACGGGTCGTCGGTCTTGCGCCACGGCAGGTCGCGGCCGTGCCGGCCGTACCAGGTCAGCAGCCGCTGGCGGAACCGGCGGCGATCGGCCGGCGCCGGCACCGGCCGGACCTGTCCTCGCGCGTTCTTCTTCCTCACAGCCATTTCGTATAATTCGCTCGTGAAAATCTACACGCGCACCGGCGACACCGGCGAGACGTCGCTCTTCAGCGGCGACCGCGCGCGCAAGGACGACCCGCGCGTCGATGCCTACGGTGAGATCGACGAGCTCAACGCGTGGCTCGGCCTGGTCCGCGCCTCGCCCGTCGATCCGGCGCTCGACTCGGCGCTCGTCTCATTGCAGCGCGATCTGTTTGCCCTCGGCGCCCAGCTCGCCGATCCCGCCGACAAGCTGGCGCCGCGCGTCACCAAGGCGGTCATCGACGACGACCACATTCTGCGGCTGGAGCAGCTGATCGATCGCCTCGAAGAGGAATTGCCGCCTCTGAGGCGCTTCATTCTCGCCGGCGGTACTGCGGCCGGCGCCGCGCTCCATGTGGCGCGGACCGTCTGCCGCCGGGCCGAGCGGCGCATGGTCGCTCTGGAGCCGCCGGTCGATCCCGTCCTGCTCCGCTATGTCAACCGGCTCTCGGATCTGCTGTTCGTCCTCGCGCGCACCGCCAATCATCGCGGCGGCGTGGCTGAGACCGAGTGGTAAATTCACACGTGTGAATTGTAAATTTACAAGGCGTCTCGACGCTGCAACTCGTGTTTCACGGCATCAAACACCGCTCGTGCGAGTTCTTGAGAGACGCGCTCCCGGATGGCGCCGCACTCCACCAGCATGACCCCGTTCACGGTTTCGATCGCGACGTCCCACCGATCGCGCGCAATGCCTTCGGGTCGATCCTCGAAGCTCGTCGCCTGACGCGCTGAGTCCGCGGGATGCCGCGTCGACACGTACGCGGCGATCGGCGATCCGTTGATCAGCACGCGGACCGCCGCGATGAGATCTTTGTCCACCGACGCCTCGCCGTAGTGGAACCGGACCTTGTCCTCGCTGAACAGCCGCAGGTCGTCGTCGGCGGGAATCTCGGCCACAATCGTCCGCCCTAACGCGCGCTCGGAATCTCGCGCGCGGAGGCGCCGCCGGCGAAATGCGGTCAGCGTCGTCGCAAGGCTGGCGGCGATGACGAGCAGCAGGAGCGCGATGACACCCGCGAGGACATCACGCATCTCGAACCCTGGCGACGCGCCATACGTGTGGAAAACGCTTTAAGATGCCGCCGTGTCCGACTGGCCCAGGCCGCTCGCGCAAGCCTACGCCACGTGCGAGGCGACGGCTCGCACCTACGACGCGAAGTGTCCGGTACGCCTGTGGCTGTTGCCGAAGCCGATCCGTCCACACGTCGCCGCCCTCTATGCGTACGCCAGCATTGCGAGCGATATCGCCGAGCGGCGTTCGGTGCCGCCCGCGGAGCGGCTGGCATCGCTCGACGCCTGGCAACGGCGGCTGCACGCGGCCGTTGACGGTGAACGGTCGGAACGTGCGCCACATGCACATGAGGATGGGATTGTTGTCGCGCTCGCTCATTCGATCCGATCGCTCGATCTTCCGGTGGCCTTCGCGGACGATCTCGTGAGCGCGTTCGGTCAGGATACCATGACGACGCGATACGACTCGTGGGCCGATCTGTACGAGTACTGCCGCCGGGCCGCGACCCCGCTGGGCCGCCTGATGCTCATGATCGCGGGCTATCGAGACGAGTCGCTCGCGCGGGCGTCGGACGCGTTCTGCACGGCTCTGCAGCTGACGAGTCTCTGGCAGGATTTCGCCGGCGACTGGATCATCGGACGGCTGTACGTGCCTCGGGACGTGACCGCCGCGTGCCGTGCGCGCGAGATGGATCTCCAAGGGCCATTCCTCAATGACGCGTGGGATGCGGCGATTCGCCAGTGCATGGACGAGACGCGAACGCAGTTCGAGCGCGGGCGGGCGTTGTGCGATGGCGTCGCGGGGCGCCTGCGCTACGAACGTCGCGTGACGTGGCTCGGCGGGTTGAGACTGCTCGAGGAGATTGAGCAGGCCGGCCCGTCGATTCGCTCACGGCGTCCCGTGATTGGTGTGCGACACCTGCCGGGTCTCCTGTGGCGGGCTCGACAATGGAGGCTGTGAGGAGACCGGCGTGGCTTGGTAGTCCAGCCTGAGTTATGCGACGATTGTCGGGTTCTACCCCCGGATTTTTCAGAACAGGATCCAAGTCATGACGCTGTCGCCCGTATTCCGATCGGACGAGGCGGTTCAAATTCTCAGAACCGCTGGAGTATGGAGCCGGCTCGACGCCGCGGCCCGGGGCCAGGCGGAAGCCATCGCCACCGTCAAGCGCGACCTTCCCAACACCCTCGACGCCCGATATATCGACTTCAGCGGCCTCGTGGGAGACGCCGACGCGCCGATCGGCATCGAATTCGTGCAGGAATTCTTCTTTTTGATTCTGTTCAGATCGGTCCTGCAGACCGTGGGTGTCGCGACGGCCGATCTGCAGCTGTGCGGCGAGCTGAATTTCTGCATCAAGGGCACGATCACGGCGGCCGACAACCTCTTCGACGATCAGGACAAGGCGCTGCTGCCTCTGAAGCTCGGTCAGGGCTCGCGCTTTCGATCGATTCTCCAGCTGCTCGCCTTCGAGCGCCTCACGAGCCGTGCGCTCGAACGAGGCGTGGCCGCGGGCTCCATCTCCTCTTCGGCCGCCTCGCAATTCCTGAAGGAGCTGCTGTCGAAGATGGCCGCCATCGGATCGCTGGAAGGGAGCGAAGAGGGCGGTGTCGACGGCGTCATGGAACCCGACCAGATGATCGATCACGTGCACCGCGTTCGCGGCGGCGCGCTGTTCGAGCTGGCGTTCATCGCACCCCGCCTGCTTCAGACGTCGGTGGATCCGGAGATCCTCTCGAAGGCGCAGCGGGCAATCTCCAGACTGGGGACGGCGTTCCAGATCGTCGACGACCTGACCGACTTCGAATTCGACCTGAACCGCGGCAGCCACAATCTGCTGGTGTCGCAAATCACGCATCGCGGCAGCGAGGACGAGCGGAGCTGCCTCACGGCGCTCGATGCTTCGACATCGACCGAGGCGGACGTCGTCACCGCGATGTTCGCGGATTCCGCGCGTGCGGTGGTCGAGCGGGGTGAGGACGAAGCGAAGGCCGCGCTCGAGGAGCTTCGCGCGCTCGGATTCTGGTTTCCCACGGAATTGAGTCACGAGCTCGTGCGCGCCATCGTCGGCCTCGACGGCGTGGAACGGATGCGAACCCTCTAAGCTGGGAATCGACTAATTGGGTAATTGGGTAATTGCAATCAATTACCAGATTACCCAACTACCCGATTTGCCAATTCATGACATCGATTGTTGTTCACTACAAAGAGCTCGCGCTGAAGGGGAAGAACCGTCCCTGGTTCATCCAGCGGCTCGTGAGCAACCTGAAGACCGCGCTGGCCGGCCTCCACGTGGCCTCGGTGCGCGCGTCGATGGGGCGCATCGAGCTTTCGCTGCGCCCCGAGGCGCCGGTGGACGAGGTCCGCGAGCGGCTGTCGCGGATCTTCGGCATCGCGAACTTCTCGTACGCCAGCCGCGGCCCCCACGATTTCAAGGCCCTCGCCTCCGCGATCCTCGCGGATCTGGGGGATGCCGCCCCGGTGTCCTTCCGCGTGTCGGCGACGCGATCCGACAAGCGTCTGCCGTTCACGTCGCCGCAGGTGGAGCGCGAGATCGGCGGGATGATCTGGGAGGCGAAGGGGTGGAAGGTCGACCTCTCGCACCCGGCGCTGACGATTCACATCGAGATGCTGCCGAGCGAGGCGTTCTACTTCTTCGGGAAGGAGCCTGGCGCGGGGGGCATGCCCACCGGGACGGCCGGCCGCGTGGCATGCCTGCTGTCGGGCGGCATCGATTCTCCCGTCGCCGCCTATCGCCTCATGCGCCGCGGTTGCAAGGTGCAGCTGATTCACTTTCACAGCTATCCGATCCTCTCGCGGGCGTCGCAGGAAAAGGTTCGCGAGATCGCGGCGCGGCTCACGACGCACCAGCTGCGATCGCGTTTGATGCTCGTGCCCTTCGGCGAGCTGCAACAGCAGGTCGTCCTCGGCGTGCCGCCGGAGCTGCGGGTCGTGATCTATCGACGGCTGATGCTGCGAATCGCGGAACGGCTCGCGCGCAAGGGCGGCGCGCAGGCCCTCGTCACCGGCGAGGTGGTGGGTCAGGTCGCGTCGCAAACGCTCGAGAACATGAACGTCATCGCCGCGGCCTCCACGCTGGAGATCCTTCGCCCGCTCGTCGGCATGGACAAGGATGAGATCACGGCCGAGGCCCGGCGGATCGGCACCTACGGCATTTCCATCATCCCCGACCAGGACTGCTGCACGCTGTTCACGCCGCGGCATCCGGCCACGCGCTCGCGGCTTGGCGCGGTCGAGCAGGCGGAACGCGCGCTGGCGATCGAGGACATGGTGGCCTCCGCGGTCGCGGCGACGGTCGTGGAGGACTTCCGCTTCCCGATGCTAAAATCAACGGCCGCTCGCAGCGTGACGGCCCAGGGAGAATCCGCATGACACCGTTTCAGTCCGTGAAAGATCTGGCAGACGCGACCTCGAGCGGGCACACCGCCTCCGCGGAGGTGATTGACCGTCTCGTGTGGACGTCGGTCTTCGGCAAGGACGCCGAGCTTCGCGGCGGGGCGCGTTTTTCACTGCGGACGCTGGCAGCCCAGGCCGGCATCCGGCCCGCGTCGATCCACGACCTCTACATGGCCATGGGGCGAGGCGAGGCCGGCGGCTTCACGGTTCCGGCCATCAACGTGCGCGCCATGTCATACGACACCGCGCGAGCGGTCGTCCGCGCCGCGAAGAAGCTGAACGCCGGCGCCTTCATCTTCGAAATCGCCCGATCCGAGATCGGCTACACCGAACAGCGCCCGCACGAGTATGCGGCCGTGGTGCTCGGCGCGGCGCTTCGAGAAGGATTCTCCGGCCCCATCTTCATCCAGGGCGACCACGTCCAGACCAACGCCAAGAAGTACAACAGCCCCGACCGCGAAAAGGAGCTCGAGGGCCTGCGGGCGCTCATCAAGGAAGAGATCGCGGCCGGCTTCTACAACATCGACATCGACACGTCGACGCTGGTCGATCTCGACAAGGCGACGCTCGACGAGCAGCAGGCGGTCAACGTGAACCTCGCCGCTGACTTCACGGCGTTCATCAGGCAGCACGAGCCGAAGAGCGTGACGGTATCGGTGGGCGGCGAGATTGGCGAGGTTGGCGGCAAGAACTCCGACGTCCACGAACTGCACGCCTACATGAAGGGATTCAACGCGGCGCTCAAGACGCGCGGACAGAATCTCGTGGGCCTCAGCAAAATCAGCGTCCAGACCGGCACCGCGCACGGCGGCTTCATCAACGCCGACGGCACGCTGCGGATGGACGTCAAGATCGACCTGAAAACGCTGGAGGAGCTGTCGCGGGTCGCCCGCGCCGACTACGGGCTGGGCGGTGCGGTGCAGCACGGCGCCTCGACGCTTCCGTCCGAGGCGTTCGATGCGTTCCCGCGCCACGGCGCTTGTGAGATCCACCTCGCCACCAACTTCCAGAACATGGTGTACGAGCACGCGCAGTTTCCTGCGGATCTCAAGGGCGAGATGTACAACTGGGTGCGCGCGAACGCGACCGAAGAACGCAAGCCCAAGGACACCGAAGAGCAGTTCATCTACAAGGCCCGGAAGAAGGCGATTGGTCCCTTCAAGCAGCAGATGTGGAGCCTGTCCGAGGACGCCCGGCGCGGGATCGGCCAGAGCCTCGAGGATCAGTTCACCTTCCTCATGACCAAGCTGAAGATCAACGACACCGCCTCCGTCGTCGCGAAATTCGTCAAGGTGCCCGATGTCGCGCTCAGCCGCGGCGGGGAGATCGTCGCCGCCGGCGGCACGATCACAGCGGCGGAGAAGAAGGCCGAAGGCCTCGCCGACTGAACGTGGCCTTCAAGGACCACGAAGGCACGAAGACCACGAAGACGACACGAAGAAGACATTCGTTGTACAAGGATTTGTTCTTCGTGCGTCTTCGTGTTCTTCGAGCCTTCGTGGTTCCGGCAGTTCTTGCGGTTACGGCGTGCGCCAGCCATCACACGACGACCGGTCTCGTTCTGCGCGTCGATCGGCCAGCCGACATCGTCACCATTTCGCACGATCCGTTTCCCGGGTTCATGGACGCGATGGCGATGCCGTTCGATCTAAAAGGATCGGCGCGAGCGGCGAAGCTGTCGCCGGGCGATCGTGTGAAGTTCCGCTTGTCGATGAAGAGCGGCCGGTCGTGGGTCGATCGCGTCGAGGTCGTGTCCGCCGCGCCGGTCGACGCGGGACTCCAGAATACGCCGGCCGCACCCGTGCTCGTGCCGGTCGGTGCGGCGATGCCCGACTTCGAGCTGACCGATCAAGCGGGGCAAGCTGTTTCTCTGGCGGCGCTGAAGGGCAAGGTGGTCGCGGTCACCTTCATCTACTCGCGCTGTCCGCTTCCTGACTACTGCCCGCGGATGATCGAGAACTTCAAAGCGCTGCGCCAACGCTTCGAACCGCGGATGAATCGCGACCTCGTGTTCCTGACCATCAGCTTCGATCCGCGATACGACACCCCGGAAGTGCTGATGAAGTACGCGAGCGCACAGCGCGCGGGCGGACCGGGGTGGCACTTCCTCACGGGCGACCCGAAGAGGATCGAGCGCGTCTGCAATGCGTTCGGCATTCAATACTGGGCGGAGGAAGGGCTGATCACGCACTCGCTGCAGACGGCGGTGATCGATCGCGACGGACGTCTGGCCGCAACCGTCGAAGGCAAGGACTTCACGCCGCAACAGCTCGGAGATCTCGTCGGCGCCGTCCTCGGCCCGGCTCAGTCTTCAGAGAACCGATAGCTGCCGTGGCTGTCGTAGTCGATGCCGTGCTTGTTCTTCAGCTCCTTGATATACCGCAGCTGCGATGGCGTGTGCGGCCCGACGCCTTCGTTGGTGTGCAGCAGCATCTCTTCGAGACAGCTGTTGATGCTCATCCGCTTGTGCCCGGCGAGATCCCGTAGCAGCGCCGCCAATCGCTTCTCCAGCCGCACCGGCACATCGACGCGCTCGATCTTGATCGGCGGTCCCGCGTTGTAAAGGTGCTGGCCGAACAGCAGGTAGTAGCCGTACAGATCGCGGACGGTGTAGTCGCGGATCGCCCAGGACCGGTCGCCGATCGCATGCGCGATCTCCACGCCGTTGGCGCGGTGAAACTCGTAGAGCTGATCGACGTCGCCGACCATGAAGAAGGCCGCCGCGGTGGTGTCGCTGGGCGTCGGCGCGCCTTGCGAGAGGAAGATCTGCACGTCGCCCAGGTTGACGCCGGCAAACGTCGGCGGTTCCCCCCAGGTGAAGGCCTTCCGGAAGCCGAGCTTCGTGACGTAGTAGTCGATCGCCGCCTGCAGGTCGGTCACGGCCAGGCCGGCGTGAAGCTGGTCGCAGTCGACGATCGGCGCGTTTGGGGTGGTCATGACACCCGCCTCAGACGGCTGCGTTCGCGGTTACTCGGCGACGGCAGCGGTGCTCGTGCGAAGTTTCTGGATTTGCGGCAGGTTGGCATCGGCGTTCGCCCACGCTTTCGATGCGCGCGCTCGCGCGTCCTGTGCTTCGGTCTTTTTGCCCAGACCCTCGAGCGACGCGGCGAGGCCGAAGAAGGCGCGGCCGCTGCCGGGTTCGCGCGCCAGCGCTTCCCGGTACGCTTTCTCAGCCGTCGCGAAGTCGCCGAGCGCCAGCGAGACGTTCGCCCATCCCTCTACGACCGGGCGGGGATACGCCGGTGGCTCGGTGTAGAGGAGGTTCGCTTCGCGATCCGCTGCCTTTCGGTAAAGCTCGTTCGCTTTCTTGCGATCGCCGCCGCGCGCGGCGATGGTCGCCTCGAGCTCCTGAGCGGCGATGCCGATCGGTTCCTTGGCCGACGTCACCGCGTCCAGATCCTTGTGCATGTCAGCGAGCGCCGTCTTCGCCTTGTCGGCCTGACCGGTCGCCGAGTAGGCGAGGCCGATCGCCCAGTGCCGCCAGGCGTTCTGCTCCGGCTTGTCGTAGAGCGGGATTGCGCTGCCGTCGATGATCTCGTTCCATTTTTCGAAGCGGACGACCGACTTCACGAGGCCGAAGTAGCCCTGGCGATAGGCGGTCCGCTGGTTGTTGCCGTTCCTCTCGCGCGGATTCTCCCTGTAGGTGAACAGATCCTGCACCCATTTCATGGAGTCGTCGTACCGGCCGCCGAGGTTCAGCGCGTGAATCAGGAAGTGCACGTTGTGCGCGTAGTGGCCGTTCGGGTAGAGCGAGTCCGATTCGAGCCATTTCTGCTCGTTCGCGGCTGCCGCGGAGAAAGCCGAGATCGCTTCCTGGATCTTGTCGCTCTGCGCGTAGATGTGTCCCGGCATGTGGAGCGCATGCGGAATGTTCGTGACGAGTCCCGCATACCGCTGATTCGCATGCCACGCCTTCTCGGGCGTCTTGCTGCCCTCGTATGCGTGAATCAGGTAGTGATGCGCGCCAAACTGCCCATCGTCTTTTGCGACGACCTCTTCGAGCAGCGCGATCGCCTCCAGCGTGTGCTCGCGCGGTTCCTTGCTGGCCGACTCGAAGCCGTTGTCGATGGCGAGGCCGAGCATCGACTTGGCTTCGAGATCGTCGGGATACGCGGCGACGAGTTTTCGCAATCCCGCGATATACGCCGCGTCGGCAGCGTCTCTATTGCCCGGTGCGCGTCGCGCGGCCTGGGCTTCGATGTAGAGGCGTTCGCGCGGAGTGACCGTGTCGCGCAGCGCCATCGCCTTGGCGATCGCCTCGCGCGCGCGGATCTGTGGATCGATGGCCGCCCCGGTTGTCGAACGGGGAACGGTGGCATCCGCGCTCGGCTCCGCGGGCGCGGATGCTCGGCCGCCGCCTCCGCCGTTGGGATCGCGCAGCAGCTGGAACGCGGGGCGATAGTCGCTGGCCGCGCTGAGCGCGATGCACCAGTAGGCCATCGCCATGTTCTTGTCGAACTCGAGCGCCTGCGTGCAGGAGCGCTCCGATTCCTGGAACCAGAACGAGTGAATCTGCGACACGCCTTGCAGAAAGAACTTGCGCGCGTCTTCCGACGTCGTCGTCACCGGAAAATCCTTCGTGATGCCCATGCCTGGCAGCAGCTTCGCCGGGAGCAGCGGCTGCGCGCCGGGCGGCACGACGCACATGTCCGGTTGCCCGGCTTGCGCCTGCTTTCCCTTCGCGGACAGGTCCGACGCTGACAGGGCTGCGAGAACGACGACGACACCGAGACAGGCGATGCGCTTCATGGCGCCAAATATAGCAGCCGGGCCAGGGGAACGCGCGGATGATCGGATAAAAAAAGACGTCAGGCCGGGATGGGGTGCCGGGCGCCGTTCAAGTAGTCGCGCAGCCCTTCCTGAGTGCTGCGAAAGGCCAGGTCGTCCCAGGGAATGGATGATGTCTCCCACTCCGACACCTCGAGCGACTCCTCGTCCACGCACAGCGTGCCGCCGGTCGCTGTCGCGGCGTAGACGACGATGACCGGCGCGCGTCCGGCGTAGGAGTAGATGTTCACCAGCGCGTCGAGGCGCACGTCGAGGCCGCATTCCTCGCGCGCCTCGCGCAGCGCGGCCGAGGTCAGCGGTTCGCCGCGGTCGACGTAGCCTCCCGGAAATACCCACTTGCCATAGCCGGGCTCGATGGCTCGGCGGACCAGTACGATCCGTCCGCTTTGCGACTGGATGATCGTGCCCACGGCAATCTTCGGATCGATATAGAACACGAATCCGCAGCGCGTGCAGACGGGGCGTTCGGGCTCGGTCGCCTTCAGGGTGCGGCGCTCGAGCGAACCGCCGCAGCGCGGACAGAACCGGTATGCGTGCGAGTCGTCGTGCGGGTGAAGCATCTGACGCCACAGTATAATTTGGGGCTATGTCTATCCTGAAAGTCGCACGCATGGGACATCCGGTGCTGCGTGCGAAAGCGCGGCCGCTCGAGAAGTCCGAGATTCGCGGCGCGGTGATTCAGAAGCTGATCGACGACATGCTCGACACCATGGCCGAGTACCACGGCGTGGGCCTGGCCGCGCCCCAGGTGCACGAAGGACTGCGGGTCTTTGTCGCCGCTCTCGGTCATGGAGACGAGGATGGAGATGAGGAGATTGAGCCGATTGCGCTCATCAATCCGGAACTCACACTCGTCGGCACCGATGTCGTGGAAGACTGGGAGGGATGCTTGAGCATCCCCGATATCCGGGGCCGTGTGCCGCGCGCACGCGAAGTCAAGGTCCGTGCCTTCGACCGCACCGGAGCGCGGGTCGAGCTCGTGGCGCGTGATTTTTCGGCGCGAGTCATCCAGCACGAGGCCGATCATCTGGACGGAGTGCTGTTCTTCGATCGGATGAAGTCGCTGGCGTCGATGACGTTCCTGGACGAGTACTCGCGCTACTGGCGCAAGGATTCGGACTGACTCTGGCAGCGGGCGAGCGCTAGCGAGCGCTCCGCTTCTTCTCGAGCGCGCGTTCCGACTGCAGGCGTTCGAGCTCCACCACCGAGTGGTCCACGAACTGCATCGCGTCCGCGATCGCGTGGTGTCCTGCCTGCTCGGCGATCGCCCGGTGCATCAGCTGACAGACACGGCGGTACGACGGGTGCCCCTGTGGCGAGGTCCGCAGCTCGATGACGTGCATCGCTTCCCGCGCATTCATATCCATGTAAAACCGGACGCGGTAGGCCATGACGACGCCGTATGGTGCGCACTCGTGGAGGCCTTCGGCGATCAGCTGCTCGTAGAGTCCCGCTGATTCGTCCATCACGGCGCGCCAGTCGTCGAGGGCGCCGGCTTCTTCGATCGCTTCCGGCTCGATATAGCCGTGACGCGTGCTCAGCCGCTGCCAGTCCAGCGTGAGCAGGCGATGCCGTTGCAGATCGCGGAAGGCGCCGTAGTCGGCGAGCACGTCGAAACGGTAGCTCGTGCGCTCGAACGCGCGTCCCGGCTTGTGCCGGCGATTCGCGCGATCGCCCGCGTACGCGCGGAGAAGGGCGGCGCGATCGTCACGCGACATGCGGCGCGCGATGGCAAGGAGTTGATCGTCGGGCCGCGCCGAGAGGTTGTAGAGAGCGGCGGCGGCGACCTTGATCTCGCCGTCTGGATCGAAGTCGGTCAGCGTCACCTCGTCGCGGCTTTCGGCAACGGCGTTGGCAAGGAACGGCGCGGCCGTATCCGCGAAGCTGTCGCGTGTGTTCCTGAAGTAGTCGATCCAGCGTCCGCCGCGATTCGGTTGATCGATCCGCGCAAGAAACGCGGGAATCACCAGGCGCAATTCGGTCAGCATCTGGCCGGCGCAGCTGCGGACCTCTTCGAGCGGGTGCGCGATCATGCGAAGGAGCAGCGCTTCGAATGCTTGCCCGGTCCCGAACAATCCGACGTTGGACGTCGTGGCGGCCGGCAGCAGGCCGCGCAATGTGTCGAGCGCCTTGGCGCGGATTACCGACTTGTAAACGGCGTCGGAATCCTCCGGGGCCTTCGGATACCTGGCGTGGAAATGCGCTTCCAGCGCGGGAATCCAGCGCGCGTAGGTCTCGAACGCGCGATCGAGGGTCCGGACAAATCGCGCGCGAAGTGGGGAGCCGTCGAGCTCCGCCGGCACGAGATACTTCCACTGTCCGCCCGGACGCGCGGTGTAGGGCACGTAGCGCGACGACTGCTCCAGGTACGCCATCAGGCGTCCCCATTCGAGCACCTTGGTGAGCACGTTGGAGACGCCTTCGCAGGCGATGTGCGCGCCGCCCAGTTGCGCGACCG
>DASSGK010000015.1:0-12345 GCA_035693505.1 Vicinamibacterales bacterium | reverse complement strand
CGCGCCATCGTCATCGACCCGCGCATCCTGATTCTGGACGATGCGCTGTCGGCGGTGGACACGTACACGGAGGAAGAGATCCTCTCGCGGCTTCGCGGTGTCATGCGCGAGCGGACGTCGATCATCGTGTCGCACCGGATTTCAACCGTGCGCGACGCGGACGTCATCTTCCTGCTCGAGGAGGGGCGCATTGCCGAACGCGGGACGCATCAGGAACTGATCCGCCGGGGCGGGCTCTACGCCGAGCTGCACAAGAAGCAGCTGCTGGAAGAGGAACTCGCCGCGTCTTAGCTGGCGAATCGCAGGGCTGAAGCCCTGCGCCACACGGAGGGCGAAGTCACCAACGGCAGCAGCGCCAGCGCGCGACAGCGACCGGCGTCAGGTGTGGCGCACGGCTTCAGCCGTGCGAGAGCTAGCGGCGCGACGCGGACAGGTATCGCTGCGGGGCGGCCCAGTCGCCGAATTCGATGACGTCGGTCGCGTGGACGATTTTGATCGTCGCCGACTCGAAGCGGGCAGCCACGACGACGGCATCGCCGACGACCGAGCGGCGCGAACCGGCGCTTCGACGAAAGAGCGTCATGCGCTGGCCCGGCTGGAGGCCGTGATTGCGCCCGCGATCGATCACCATCAGCCTCCCGGGCGCACCGACGATCTGACCGGCGTCGCCGTAGAGAATCTTCGCGGCATCGTCGAAGGCCGGAGTCCCGAGAGGTTCCGCCGCGCGGACCGGCTCAGGGGCGAACGATGCCAGCCAGTCACCCTGCATCAACTCGTCGCACGCGTAGACGACCACGCCGACTGACGTGTGCTCGCTCGCTGAGACGATCTGCACGAGTCCAGCGGTGTGCTCGCCGATCGCGCCTTGCGAGTCGCCCGGTACCCGAAACGTGCGGCGCGCGACCAGATTCCGGCCGACGGTCAGGTGTTCGGCGGTGCCGCCGTCGATGACCACTTCCTCATTCCGAACGTACAGCTCAGCGCCTGCCGCACGGCGCCGCGAGCGGATCGTCCCCAGCCGCTCCTTCCCCGCGTCGGGCATCGCAGGGCCGCAGATGGAATCGCGATCGTGCTCGGGCACGGACACGACAACCGGCGGCGGAGGGTTCGGCGGAGGTGCCACGTAGGGCGGTACGACGGCGACCACCGGCGTCTTGCCCTGCACCGTGACGTTCTCGGATCTCGCGGCGATAAGCAGCCGATGCGGGGCAACCGTCGCATCCCGATCCGGACCGATCGTGACGTCTCCCGACCCGATCGAGAATCCTTCGAGTTGAAATGTCAGGTGGACGGTTCCCTCGGGCAACGCGTCGAAGGCGTATTGCCCGACCCGGTCGGTGACGGCCGTCGCGAGCACATGCCCATCGTCCGAAACGGCGGAGACCGTCACGCCTGGGAGCACGCCGCCTGATTCATCAACGACAGCGCCGTGAGCCCTTCCGCTGCCCGGCTCGGCCGCCATCGTGCAGATACCGAGGAGCAGGATTGCGGCGGCGCCAAGAGCCAGGACCGAAGTTCGCATGGAGTTCGGGAAATTCCCGAACTCTATATCGGCTCCTGCGCGCGCGTGCTTCAGCCCACTCGCCACGAAACCACGAAAGAGCTGCGTTAGTCCTCGCGCAGTGCGACGAGCGGATCGACACGCGTGGCGCGCAGCGCCGGCATCGTGCAAGCAGCAAGCGCGACGGCGGCAAGCACGGCCGTTGCGACGGCGTAGGCTGCCAGATCGACCGGTGTCACACCGAAGAGCAGCGACTGCATCAGTGTCGTAACCGCCACCGCGCCGGCGAGACCGATGGCGGCGCCGGCCGCGACCGGTCTCAGGCCCTGACCGACGACCAGTCTGAAGAGCGCGGCCGGCCTGGCGCCGAGGGCGAGGCGAATGCCCATCTCGCGCCCCCGCTGAGAGACAAAGTAGGCCAGGACGCCGTAAATGCCGAGCGCCGCGAGGAACAGCGCGATCCCCGCAAACGCCGCGAGCAGCGTGGTTCTGAACCGCGCATCCGACATCGATCCATCGACGACGTCCTCGAGCGTCGCCGTCTGCGTCAGCGCGAGATCCTTGTCGACGCCGGCGACCTGCGCCCGCGCGCCGGCAAACGCCGCTTCCGGAGCGACTGTCGTCCGGACGACGAACGTGAGCGGATTCTGCATCCGCTGCGCGACGCTGGAATACTCGGTTGGTTCCGCGGGACGATCGAGCCCGTCCTGCTTTTCGTCGGCGACGACGCCGACGATGGTGACCCAGGGGCTGTTGTCCTGGGGCCGTCCGAACGCGAGGCGTTTGCCGACGATGGCCGCGTCGGAGAGACCGCGGAAATACCGGCGGGCGAGCGACTCGTTGATCACGGTGACTGGCGGTTTGTCGCGTGTGTCTCCGGCTTCGAACGTTCGTCCGGCGAGAAGACGTATACCCATCGCGCCGAAGTAGCCCGGTGTCGTCGACATGTGACGCGTGTCGCGCTCGTAATCGATGCTCGATCGCCCTTCGATCGTCGTGTCGCCCGTCCACGTGAAACCTCGCAGCGCGAGCGTGCTGGTAGCGCCGACCGACTGGACGCCCGGCAGTTCCCCGAGACGTCTCTCGATGTCTGCAAACGCTCGGTACCTGGCCGCCGGGTCTGCATACCGTGCCGACGGCAGCGTCATGGTGAAGCTGATCGCGTGCTCCTTTGTGAAGCCGGGGTCGACGTCCTGGAGATATGTGAGGCTGCGCATGAGCAGCACCGCTCCGACGGCGAGCACAATGGACAGGGCCACCTCTGTCGCGACCAGGACGTCACGGAGCCTTCCCGTTTCTCGTGACGCCGTCTCGCTGCGATCGGAGACCTGCTCGCTGCGCGACGTACGAAGCGCCGGCACGATCCCAAACACCAGAGGTGCGATCAGCGAAAGCCCGAGTGCGAAGAACAGCACGGTCCGATCCGTTTGGACCACCGCGAACAGAGGGATTGCGGACGAAGCGTAGCGTGTGACGACGATCCTGGCCAGCGCCGCAAGGACGAAGCCGATCGAGCCGCCGGCCACCGAGAGCACGATCGATTCGGTGAGCAGCTGTCGAAGGATTCGCGAACGGCCGGCGCCGAGGGCCCGGCGGATGGCCAGCTCGCGCGTGCGGCTCACGCCTCGGCTCAACTGCAGGTTCGCGATGTTCGCGCAGACGATCAGGAACAGCAGGCCCACGGCGCCGCTGAGCATCAGCAGCGCCGTACGCGGACCGCTCGCGTAGCTTTCGTGCAGCGGTTCGAGGTGCACACCCATCTGGGTATTGGTATCGGGGTACTGCTTTTCCAGGTCGCGCGCGATCGCCGTCATGTCGTCGCGGGCCTGCTCGAACGAGATGCCCGGCCGCCGCCTGGCCACGACGCCGAGCCAGTGCGGACGGCGCGCGGTCGTCACGAGCTCATGCGTGTAGCCGAACGGGATCCACAGCTGCACATCCCGGCCCGGGAAGAAGAACGTTCGCGGCATGACGCCGACAACGTCGTAGCCGCGGCCGCTCAGGGTGATGGTTCTGCCGACGATCGATGGATCGCCGCCGAACGCCGACTGCCACAGGCCAAAACTCAGCACCGCGACGCGCGATCGACCTTCCCATTGCTCTTCTTCGGTGAACGTCCGGCCCAGAAGCGGATTCGCGCCGAGTACGGCGAACAGATTGCCGCTGACGCCGAGCCCTTTCAGCGCTTGCGGTTCGCCAAATCCGGTGAGGAACAGATCGCCGGCGCCGCTGCCGTTCGTGTTGAACTGTTCGTACGCGCCGATGCCGGTGAAGCTCTTGTTGCGCGTGCGCCAGTCGGCGTAGTTGGCGGGCGCGGCGATGTTGCGCGTCCATCGCCGGAGCGGGTTGGTCTCGAAGATCCGCACGAGCTCGTCGGGCGCACGGTACGGCAACGGCCGGAGCAGCACCGCACCCGCCACGCTGAAGACCGCGGTGCCGGCGCCGATTCCGATGGCGAGGGTCGCAATAGCCACCAGGGAGTACGCCGGGCTCTTGCGCAGCGCCCGTCCGCCATAGCGGATGTCCTGCAGCGTCGTTTCGACGAGCGGCAGGCTGCGGCGCTCGTGTTGCTGTTCCTTGATCTGCACGGGCCCTCCAAATCGAAGGATCGCCTCGCGGCGGGCCTCGGTCGCCGACAGGCCGCGGCGGATGTAGTCTTCGGTCAGCAGGTTCAGGTGCGATTCCACTTCGCGATCGAAATCGCGATCGTGCCGGCCGGCCCGGACGAGACCGCCGATGCGTGACGCGAGGACCGCGAGCCAGGTGGGCATGACCGTCAGCGCTGCGCCAGCCGCAGCATCCGCATCATCACGGCGGAAATCCGTTCCCAGTTCTGCGCCTGCGCCGCCAGCTGTTTCCGGCCGGTTTTCGTGATGGCGTAAAACTTGGCTTTCCGGTTGTTGTCCGACGTGCCCCAGCTCGCCGAGATCCACCGGCGCTGCTGGAGGCGCAGCAGCGACGCGTAAATCGTGCCCTGGTTGAGCTGAAGGACGTCCTCGCTGATTTGCTCGATCCGGCGGGCGATGCCGTAGCCGTGGAGCGGCCCCATCGCGTCGAGGGTCTGAAGCACCATCAGATCCAGCGTGCCCTGCAGAATGTCGGACCTGGTCTCTCCCATCACTGCTCCTGTTGGACGGCCACACGAGTATAAAGGTTGTATCGGGTAATCTGGTAATTGGGTGATCGGGTAAGCGGTTACCCTTTACTCAATTATCCGATTACCCGATTACCCGATTATCCGATTACCCAATTACCCGATTATCCGATTACCCAATTACCCAATTCCCCGATTGCCCAATCCTGCCCGTGACTGACGACGATGTTCTCGGTAAGGCCTACGATGCCCGGCTCATGCGCCGGCTGCTGCAGTACCTCCGGCCGTACTGGCGCCAGGTCCTCCTCGCCTTCGTCACCATCATCGTCAGCACGGTGTCGTCGCTCATCCAGCCGTACCTGATCAAGGTTGCGATTGACCGCTACATCAGCCGGCGGCAGCTGGCAGGCCTCGACGGCCTGGCGGTGCTGTACCTGTCGGTTCTCGTGGCCTCGTTCGCCGCCGAATATTTCCAGACCTGGACGCTGCAGCTCACCGGCCAGCGAATCATGTACGACCTGCGGATGGCCATTTACCGCCACCTGCAGCGCCTCGATCTCCGTTACTACGACCGGAACCCGGTCGGGCGGCTGATGACCCGTGTGACGTCGGACGTCGACGTGCTGAACGATCTGTTCACGTCGGGCGTGGTGACGATCTTCGGCGACGTGTTCACGCTGCTGGGGATCATGGGCGTGATGCTGTGGATGAACTGGCGGCTGGCGCTGGTCGCTTTCTCGGTCCTGCCGCTCATCTTCTTCGTCACTCAGTGGTTCCGCCGCAATGTGCGCGAGTCGTATCGCACGGTGCGCGGCCTGATCGCGCGGATCAACGCGTTTCTTCAGGAGAATATCACCGGGATGTCGACCGTTCAGCTGTTCCGGCGGGAGCGCCTGAACTTCGCCCGGTTCGACACGATCGATCGTGAGCACCGCGACGCGAACATCGACTCGATCTTCTACTACGCGGTGTTCTATCCGGCCATCGAGGTGGTCAGCACGCTCGCGACGTCGCTCATCATCTGGTACGGCGGCGGCAGCGTGATTCAGAGGACGTTGACGCTCGGCGCGCTGGTGGCGTTCGTGCAGTACTCGCAGCGCTTCTTCCGTCCGATCAGCGACATGTCGGAGAAATTCAACGTGATGCAGTCGGCGATGGCCTCGTCGGAGCGCATCTTCAAACTGCTCGACGAGCCGGTGACGATCGAGTCGCCGGCCACGCCGGTGAAACGGCCCGCTTCCGCCCCGGGCCACATCCGGTTCGAGGGCGTCTGGTTCGCGTACAACGGGAGCGAAAAGGCGCCGAACTGGGTCCTCCGGGACATCACCTTCGACGTCCGTCCCGGTGAACGCGTCGGCATCGTGGGCGCCACGGGGTCGGGCAAGACGACCCTCATCAACCTGCTGCTGCGCTTTTACGACGTGGGGCGCGGACGCATCACGATCGACGGCGTCGACATCCGCAAGCTGGATCTGGCCGACGTCCGCGGCCTCTTCAGCCTGGTGCTCCAGGACGTCCACCTGTTCTCGGGGACCATCGCCGACAATATCCGCCTGGGAAACCCGGCGATTGGCGACGATCGCGTGCGCGACGCCGCCCGCGCCGTTCACGCCGATCCCTTCATCGCACGGCTGCCGGCGGGATATGCGAGCGCCGTTGCGGAGCGCGGGTCGACGCTTTCCGTGGGTCAGAAGCAGCTGCTGTCGTTCGCGCGCGCGCTGGCGTTCGACCCGCGCGTCCTGGTCCTCGACGAGGCCACGTCGAGCGTCGACACCGATACGGAGCTGATCATCCGCGACGCGCTCCGCGTCCTGATGGCCGATCGCACGACGATCGCGATCGCGCACCGGCTGTCGACCATCCAGGACATGGACAAGATTCTCGTGCTGCACAAGGGGCAGCTCCGCGAATCGGGCACCCATCAGGAGCTGCTCGCACAGCGCGGGATTTACTTCAAGCTGTTCGAGCTTCAGTATCAGAAGTTAGAAGTTAAAAGTGAAAAGTTAGAAGTGGAAGGCTGAAGTTTCACTTCTAAGTTCTGACTTCTCACTTCTAACTTCCCGAAGGGGGAACCGCCTGAGGGAGCGGCCGCGCCGGCAGCACGTCAGGCTCGGGCGAGCGTTTGAAGAACCGACCGAGAAAGCCCGGCGTCGTGGCGCGCGGGTTCCAGCCGAGACGAAGCACGGTCAATTGAATCGGCTTGCGGCCGAACGCCAGCGCCTCGTTGCAGTTCCACATGTAGACGTCCACCTCGCGGCCCTGCACGGACGGACCGGTGTCCATCACCGTGTAGATCCCGTTGTATTTCTGGGGGAGCGAATCGACTTCGATCACCGAACCCACCGGCAGCAACTCGGGATCGGCGGCGGCCACACCGCTCTGGACCGGGACGCCCGACGCAGTGACGATGCCTTTGCAGTAGGCGGTGGCGCTGAACGCCAGGCGCGCGCCGGGAAACGGCAGCGCCGACGTTTCATGCAGCGTCGCGAGGCGTGCCGCGTATTTGGAGTCGAGGGCGGTGACTTCGTAGAGAGACACGAACCCGATCGCCGCTATCGCCGTCACGATCGTCCTCCGCCAGAAGCGGTCGGAAATGATCATCGGTGATGATGAATGATGTCATGAAGGCGGCGGCGACTTGTCACGAATGCGAGGGCGAGCGGGTACGCAAGCGCGGCCATGACGATTGCGCCCATCAGCGAGCCAACAGTGTAAGGCCAGAGCAGCGGCTTCAGAATTGTGATCAGCTGATGCCAGAATTCGCCGTGGAACACCGACATTTCGAATAATCCCGCGAGCTGGGCCTTGAATCCGGCCGGTGGCTTGTGCCCGGTGATCGAGGCGCCGATCATCGTCACAATTGCATAGTACGGCCCGATGATCCACGGCAGGTTCGCGTACACGCCCAGCAGTGCCGCCACCCGGTTCAGATCGAACAGAAACGCGACGATGATCGCGAGCACGGTGTGAAGCCCGAGGAATGGCGAGAAGCCGAAGAAGACGCCCATCGCGAACGCCGCGGCCGTCCGCTTGGGCGTATCCGCCACGTGCAGCAGCGTGTCCAGCCAGCGGCGGATCAGCGCTTTGGTGAGGTGAATCATCGGAAGTGGGTGAACCCACGAGGCAAGCTGCCGGCGTCCAGCACCGAAGCGGCCGCGCCCTGGAGCACGACGCCGCGTTCCGCCGTGCAGCGGCCGATGCGCGTCAACGGCACGCCGCCGCGCCTTGCGGCCTCCGTCAGCCGCCGGGAGGTTCGAGGCCTCACCGCGAACAGCAGCTCGTAGTCGTCGCCGGCCGTCAGTGCCTGCGTGACTGCGTCGAGTCCGCGCGACGCGAAAAAGGCGCGTGCCTCCAGTTCGATTGGGAGCGCGGTCGTGTCGACGGTCATGCCGACGCCGCTCGCTTCCGCGATCTGGCCAAGTCCGTCGGCGAGGCCGTCGCTGAGATCCATGCACGCTGATGCCGCACGGTTGCGACTGAGATGCATGCCGAGGGCCAGGCGGGGTTGCGGGTGAAGGAAAGACCCGGTCAGACGTTCGTTGTTCGTCGTTCGCTGTTCAGCATGCGTCGTTCGTCGTTCACGCAGTAGCGCGAGCCCGGCGGCTGCGCTGCCGAGCGAACCGCTCACATAGAGATCGTCGCCAGCACGGGCGCCGCTTCGCGTCAGCGCTTGACGACGCTTCACGGTGCCCATGACGGTGACGTCAAGCATGAGCGGACCCGGCGAACGCGTGAGGTTGCCACCGGCCACGTGCACCGAGTGCTGGCGCGCGAGGGCCGTGAAGCCCGAAATGATCCGGTCGAAGTCGTCGAGTGGCAGCGCAGGAGGCAACGCCATCGACAGCAGGGCCAGCCGCGGCGCCGCTCCCATCGCGGCGAGATCGCTGAGGTTGACCGCCAGCGCGCGATGTCCAATCGCGGCAGGAGGAACGAACGCGCGATCGAAATGAACACCTTCGACGAGGGCATCGACGGTGAGGACCTCGGCGCGATTGCGCTCCGGCTCGGCCACGGCCGCATCGTCGCCGATGCCGATCAGCAGCCAGTCCGGCGCTGGCGGCAGACCCTGCCGGATGCGCGCGATGAGATCCCGCTCCGAACAATCGCCGACCGTGGCGGCGGCATCGGTCACGGCAGCATTACTTTGCGTAATCGGTCGCACGGGTTTCGCGAATGACCGTCACTTTGATCTGGCCGGGATACTCCAGCTCGTTCTCGATGCGCCGCGCGATGTCCTTGGACAGCCAGACCGCCTCCTCGTCCGAGATCTTCTCGCTCTCGACCATGATGCGGATCTCGCGTCCGGCCTGCAGTGCGAACGACTTCGACACCCCCTTGAAGGAATCGGCGATCCCTTCGAGCTTTTCGAGCCGCTTGACGTAGGACTCCAGGATGTCCCGGCGTGCGCCGGGACGTGCCGCCGAGATCGCGTCGGCCGCCTGGACGATCATGGCTTCCAGCGACGGCCAGTCGATGTCCATGTGATGGGCCGCCATCGCCATGACGACCGGCTCGCTCTCGCCATGCTTGCGCAGGAAGTCGATCCCGATCTGCAGGTGAGTGCCTTCCATCTCCCGGTCGATCGCTTTGCCGATGTCGTGCACGAAGGCGGCGCGCACCGCGACGTGTGCGTCGAGGCCGACTTCCCGCGCCATGATGCCCGCGAGCCGGGCGACCTCTGCCGAGTGGGCGAGCACGTTCTGGCCGTAGCTCGTCCGGTACTTGAGGCGTCCCATCAGCCGGTGAATCTCGGGATGCAGATCGTGGAGTCCGAGCTCGAACGCGACGGCGGCGCCTTCCTTGCGCATCGCCTCGTCGGTCTCTTCCTTCACCTTGGCGACGACTTCTTCGATGCGGGCCGGGTGAATGCGGCCGTCGGCAATCAGGCGCTCGATGGCCTGTTTCGCAATCTGGCGACGGTAGGGATCGAACCCCGACAGGATGATCGCGCCAGGTGTGTCGTCGACGATCAGATCGACACCGGTTGCCAGCTCGAGCGCGCGGATGTTGCGCCCCTCGCGGCCGATGATGCGTCCTTTGAGATCGTCGCTCGGCAGGTCCACCACCGAGACCGTTGTCTCGATCGCGTGCTCGGCACCGCAGCGCTGGATGGCCTCCGTGATGTACTGCTTCGCGCGGTCGACCGCGGTCTCGCGCGCTTCGGCGTCCAGGCGCTTCAGCAGGTTGGCAGAGTCATGTCGCGCTTCGCCTTCGATCTGCTTGATCAGCAGCTCCTTCGCCTCGTCGGCCGTCAATCCCGCGACGCGCTCGAGCTCGTGTTTATGCTGGGCGACGAGCTCGTCGCACCTGGCCGCCGCGGCGGCCGTGTGTCGTTCGCGCTCGCTGAGGAGTTTCTCGCGGCTGGCGAGCTCCTTTTCCAGGCGCTCGATCGACGCCTGACGCTCGACAGCGGCCGACTCCCGGCGCGCAAGCGCCTGCTCCAACGTTGCCGCCTGCTGACGATCGGTGCGGGCCTGGCGCTCGGCCTCCATCAGGATGTCGTGCGCCTTCTCCTTGGCGGCGAGGAGCGCTTCCTTCTTGGTCGTTTCCGCGTCGCGTTCGGCGTCCTTCGTGAGGCGCTGCGCCTGCTCCTGGGCGCGGCCAATCGTGTCGGCGGCGATGCGTTTCCGGTTGGCGACCCAGATCGCGAACATCGCGCCGGCGGCGACCGCGGCGATCAGGGCTGGCATGATGGTCTTCGCGAAATCAGACAGCACGCGTGACGTCCTTTCCCGTTGCCGGGGTCAGACCCCCAGGGTAGTCCGATTAACGAGAAAGAACTGGTGGGGTGCGCGAGCGAAAAAAGCCCCGCCTTGCCGTGTGGGGAGGTCGATGAACCTGCTAAAGCAGGTGGAACCGCTATAACAAGCCGCGCTTCAGGCTTCCTCGTTGCAGAGGCATGCACACCGCACGGCGTCGCGACTCACTTGGGTAAACATTGGCTCAACGAGCCATCCGCCATCACGAACAACGCAGGGACCCAGAACTCTGGACCGATCCTATAAGTAAAGGGTTCGGGGTTCAAGGTTCATAGTTCAGGGTTCACCGTTCAGGGTTCGCGGGTTCGCGTTCGAACGCTGAACCCGGCACCATGAACCCGGAACCCGTCGTTTAAGCCATGAGCACCCGGTCGACGAGGCGCTCCAGCTCGCCGGCGCGCTCCGCGAGCTCGCCGTTGCGGGCGAGCGTGCCCTCCCGGCAGCGGAACAACTCGTCGGCGACGTTGAGGGCCGCCAGCACCGCGAGCCGCAGCGCGTCGCTGCTCGGGGCCGAGTCGGCGGCGGCCCGCATCTTCTCGTCGACATACCTCGCGAGCCGCGCCACGTACTCCTGATCCAGCGTGCTGCGGATCGGGTAGCGGTGACCGTGGATCTCGACCGAGATGACGGCGTCGTCCGACATGGATGACGTTCTTACAGGCTGAGGGCTTCGAGCTGCTCGAGCATGTCGGTGACGCGGGTCCGGATGACGTCGCGCTCTTCCTTCAGCGTCGTGAGCTCCGTGGCGACGCCTTCGCTCGAGGCGAGCCTGGCGCGCAGCGCGTCCATCTCGTGGGCTTGCCGTTGATTCTCTTCCGCAGCGCGAGCCGTCTCGAGCTTCAGCCGCTCGACCAGGCTGACGAGAAGCTTCACCTTCTCTTCCAGCCGATCGATCGGTTCGAGATCGGTGCTGCTGCGAGTTGCTGTCTTGGCCATCTCAGTAATCCTGAATAAGTGTTCTATCTCTGCACGGCGGCGTGCTCGCGAACGAGTGCCGCGAGGATGGTCTCGACGCTGTGTTGCACTTCCGCGTCGGTCAATGTGCGCTCCGTCGCCTGGAACGTCAGCCGGACCGAGAGGCTCACCGCGCCCGATGGGACGCCTTTGCCCTGATATCGATCGAAGAAACTCAGCGCGCTCAGCGGTGCCCGCAGATCGCGCCCGGCCGTCAGAATGGTGCCACGAATGATTTCCGCAGGCAAGGTATCGGCGACCACGATGGACAGATCGCGAACGACCGAAGGGAAACGGGGAAGCGCGCGCGTCGCGTCGCTCGCCGGCACGCGTGCGCGCTCGAGAAGATCGAGATCGGCTTCGGCCACGAACACACGGTCCTGGCGCGGCAGCCCGCGCGCATCGGCGACCGCCGGCGCAAGCTGTCCGACGACGCCGAGGCGGGCTCCGCGCTCAGGGCCGTCGGCGACAAGGATCGCGGCGGATTGTCCGGCGACGAGATACGGTGCACGGGTCGCCTCCAAGCGCGTCGGCACACCGAGCGCCTGGCACAGATGCTCCATCGCACCCTTTGCGTCGAAGAAGTCGACCTCACGCGCGCCGCCCGACCAGTGCTCGGGCGCCGCGGCTCCTGTCCACGCAATCGCCACCGCGCGCGTCTCGCCCGACGGGGCGAATCGCGTGCCGAGCTCGAAGAGCTGCACGTTCCGTTGACCGTGCCGCCGATTGTGCGCGAGCGCGTCCACAAGCCCCGGCAGCAGCGAGGGGCGCAGCGTATCGAACTTCCCGGAGAGCGGGTTCGCGATGGCGACCGCTGAGACATCTTTGGTCTGTGGCTGCGGTTCCTTCAGGAAGTCTTCGATCGCTTTTTCCTCGATGAAGCCGAAGGTCACGGCTTCCGAGAACCCGGCCGCCGTCAGCACCCGCCGCGCGAGGCGATCGCGACCGATGCGTGGATCGGGTGGCGGGGCGGGGCGCGTGACGACGGGGAACGTCGGCTCGAGTTTGTCGAAGCCGTAGTGACGACCGACTTCCTC
>DASSGK010000014.1:0-23261 GCA_035693505.1 Vicinamibacterales bacterium | reverse complement strand
GACGGCTGGAACCCGAAGATGACTCGAGAGCGGCTGGAGGAACTACGGGGTCTCGCAGAAGCAGGCGCACTTCGCGCCGTCATCGATCGCTGCTATTCGCTCGACGACGTGGCCGAGGCGCACCGGTATGTGGAGACGAAGCGGAAGCGCGGAAACGTGGTGATCGAAATCGCGCCGTGAGCCTGAAGACCGCCTTATAGCTTCCGGTTGAATACCAGGGCGGCCATCGCGCTCGCAATCAGCTCGAGGAGCACGATGCCGGTCAGCGCCGCAAATCGCCAGTCGCGCTCGTTGATGTACTCCACAGTGGAAACCACCACGCGGGCGACGGGCGTGGCGAGCAGTACGAGTATGCCGATGTTGAGCAGCCATGCGGCGACGGCTCCGCCCTCGGTCGCCAGCGACAGCACCAGCCCGACGGCCAGGCATACTGAGCTCGCGATCACACCGGCGCGCAGTACGACGCCGACGACGCGCTCCAGCCTTGGCGAAATGACCTCTGTCGGGCGTTTGCCGCTCATCGTCCACCTCGCATGAACATCATCGCGGACACGATGAAGAGCACGCCGGCCATCAGAATCTTCAGCCACTTCGACGAGGCGGCGGCGCCAAACTTCATCCCGCCCCACGAGCCGAGCTGCACACCGAGGCAGGCCACGCCGGCCAGCGCCGGCTCCAGCTGTCCGCGGCCGTAATAGATGATCGCGCCGGCCGTCGCGGTGACGCCGATCATGAACGCGCTGGTCGCCGCGGCCGCGCGCAGCGGAATCCCGCACCAGGCGTTCAGCACGGGCACCTTGATGATCCCGCCGCCGATGCCGAGGAGCGACGACACGTTGCCGGCGATAAACGACGCGCCGACCGCCAGCGGCAGCCTCTTCACGCGATAGGTGACGGTACAGCCGCTCTCCTCCTCGTGATACCGGCCGCCCAGGAGACCGGGATCGGCATTCGGGTCGAGGATCACGTTCCGCCGGCGCAAGCGGCTCAACATGATCAGCGCGACGACCACGGCCACGATGCCGAAAAGGCGCTGCAGCACCGACTGCGACACGAACTGCGCCGTCACGCCGCCGAGAAAGCTGCCTGCCGCCGTGGCCACTTCCAGCAGCATGCCCAGCCTCATGTTGATCAGCTGTTTCCCGGCGCGTCCTGCCGACACCGTGCTCGACGTCGCGATCACGGTCGTCAGGCTGATTGCGGCGGCGACAGTGAAGGGAAACCCCATCACCAGGTTGAGGAATGGAACGAGGAACACGCCGCCGCCGAGCCCGAGCAGCGCGCCGAGACTGCCTGCGATCGTACCAGCCGCAAAAATGATCAGCGCAAGGGTGACGCTGAGAGCTGGCATTCAGACGTCGAACCGTCGTGTCTGTGCGAGGTACCTGGTGGCCTTTTCGATGGCGCGCTCTTCGGCTTCCTGCTTCGTGCTGCCGTCGGCCCTGGCGAAGCGCGCGCCAGGGTCGACGTTGGCGATGGTGCAGTGGTACACGTCGCCGAGTTTGTACGTTTCAATCGTCACCGCCCAGCCTGCGAGTTCCTGCTGACGGCGCGAATACTCCTCGGGCTTCACAAACGGCCTTTACGGTTTCTCGACGGCCGCCCCGACCAGATTGCCCCACTCGGTCCATGAGCCGTCGTAGTTCTTCACGTTGTCGAAGCCGAGCAGGTATTTCATCGCGAACCACGTGAGGCTGGAGCGCTCGCCGATGCGGCAATAGGCGATCACCGGCTCGCTGCCCGTGATGCCCTTCTCGGCGTACAACGCCTTCAGCTCGTCGAAGCTCTTGAAGCTTCCATCGTCGTTGCAGTTCTTCCCCCAGGGAATGCTCTTCGCGCCTGGAATGTGTCCGCCGCGCTGACAGGTTTCCGGCAGCCCGGGCGGCGCCAGAATCTCGCCGGTGAATTCCTGCGGGCTGCGAACGTCGACGAGCGCGGCCTTCTTGCCGGCGACCGCCTGCTGGACTTCGGGGAGGAAGGCGCGGAGCGACAGATCCGGCGCGCCCGCTTTGTAAGTCGCCGCGGGGAACGTGCTCTTCTCGGTGCTGAGATCGCGCCCCTCCGCGAGCCACTTTTTCCGTCCGCCGTCCATGATTCGTACATCGGCGTGGCCGTAGACCTTGAGCTGCCAGAACGCCCAGGCCGCGAACCAGTTGTTGTTGTCGCCGTACAGCACGATCGTGGTCTTGTTGTCGATGCCGCTCTTGCCGAGCAACTCCTCGAGCTTCTTCGCCGGCACGATGTCCCGTACGAGCGTGTCGCACAGTTCGGTGGTCCAGTTCCATCCGGCCGCCCCGGGTACGTGCCCCTGGTCGTAGGACGAGGTGTCCACGTCGACTTCAACAACGCGAACGCCCGCATCGGAGGCGTGCTTGGCCACCCAGTCGGTGGTCACGAGAACATCTGCCCGTTTGTCGGCTGCCATCACTTCGGTCCTTTCTCGTCGGAGCCTGTCATCTTACCCTCTAACCCGTTTGGAGAAGGCATCGTACGATCCCGGCGACGTGTGGTTCCACCACGCGATGTACGCCGCCGCGGCCTCCTCGAGATTCTTCAACTCCCGCGGATGTTTGAAGGCCTCCCGCCCGGCGGGCAGGATGTCGCGCACCCGTTCCCAGACAAACAACAGCTCGCGGCCGCTCTGATAGAACAGCTCCGCGTTCAGGACGCCGCTGGTCAGGAACGACGCGACCATCTCCCAGTACGTGGTGACCATTCGATAGGAGGCATTCGGCTCGCTGCCCGGAGGGCAGAGCGCCTGGAATTCCTCGAACGACTTGACCTTGAACGAGGACGTGAACCACTTGCGCGCTTCGCGCAGGCGATCCTCGCGCCGCATCTCGTACAGCCGCAGGATCAGGTTGACGTCGTCATACGTGGCGCGTGCCGCGCCGCTCATCATCGTCATGGGGCAATCTCAGAATCTGATAATTGGGTTATCTGGTTATTTGGTTATTGATCATTGGAATGGTGAGCTACCTGGGCGTCGTGGACACTACGCCGATGTTCACGACCGTGTCGCCTTTCTTCAGCGACGGCACTGCCCGGATGAACATGACGATGCCGGCTTCTGGCGCCATGATGTCCTGCAGGGGACGGTTCAGATAGTCCGTGACGAAGCCGACTTTCGCGCCTTTCGCCACGTGCGCATCGCGGTCGACCGACGCGTGGAACACACCTTCGCGCTCTGCCGCCACCGACACGATCTTCTCGACCCAGATCGGCGTGGCCACCGGCTTCGCAGTGCCCGCCAACATCTTTAGATGCTTCATCGTCCCCAAGGATCCATTGACGAGCACTGTGACGTCGCCGGCCACTACAGGTCCCGAGCGTCCAGCCTCCGCCGTGAACGACGCCTTGCCGCGCGTGGTGGCGGTGTTCTCGAGGAATCGTGATGCCTTCGGATCCTTCGGACGGTCGGAGATGATGATGTGATCGAGGCCGAACGCGAGCAGCATCGCCCGCGATTCCTGGTCCTGCTTCTGGTTGCCCGTCACGGTCCAGTAGCTATACGGCCGCAGGTTCTCGTCGAGATCGCCGCCGTGCAGGTCGATCAGGTGATCGCACTGCTCGACGACTTCTTTCGTGATCACCGCCGACGCGCGATCGGTCTGCGTCCCGTTCAGGTCGCCGGGATAGCGGCTGTTCATGCTCTTGTTATCTGTCGGGTTGACGTGCGGCGTCAGTTTCTCGAACGACGGCACGTTCACGAGCGGCACGAGGATCAGCGTGCCGGACAGCTCGGCAGGTTTGACCGCGTCGATCAGCTGCTGCACGGCGAGGACCGACGCGTACTCGGTGCCGTGCGCGCCGGAGACAATCGCCAGCACCGGTCCAGGTTTGGCGCCGTGCAGGACTGCAACCGGAATGTCGTAGCCGGCGTCTGAACCAGCCGGCACCTTCAACACGCCGTAGGCCCGTTGTCCGCGCTGCGCGGTCGCTGTTCCTACGGTGAACGCCGTATGTGCGTCAGCCTGACGAAGGCCGCCTGGAGCCGACGACGCCGCGGCTGAGAGCGCCACCGCCGCAAGGATGAGGATCTTCATGCGGCAAACTTTACAACGGTTTCCACGACTGCATATAGTTAGCTGTTTGCCCGCCGACGCGTCCCCGCGGAGGTGGGGTTGGGCCCCGTGACTACACAGCAGCTTTACATCAACGGCGAATTCGTCGCCCCGCAAGCCTCCGCGACCATCGACGTCATCGACCCCTCAACGACCGACGTCATCGGGCGCGTGCCTGATGCGAGTGCGGCCGACGTCGATCGCGCGGTGAAGGCGGCACGAGCCGCATTCGACAGCGGGCCTTGGAAGGACACCACGGCGCAGGATCGCGGACGCGCGCTGTTCGAGATCGCGCGCATCATCCGCGAGCGCGCCGGCGAGCTCGCCGAGCTCGAAACCCGCAACACCGGCAAGCCGATTGTCGAAGCCGAGTTCGACGTCGCCGACACGGCGACCTGCTTCGAGTACTACGGCGGGCTGGCGACCAAGATTCACGGCGACGTGATCCCGGTGCCGGACAACGCGATGAGCCTCGCGTTGAAGGAACCGATCGGCGTGGCCGGGCAGATCATTCCGTGGAACTATCCGCTGTTGATGGCGGCCTGGAAGCTGGCGCCGGCCATCTGCGCCGGCTGCACGTCGGTGCTGAAGCCGGCGGAGCAGACGCCGCTTTCGATTCTCGCGCTGGCGTCGAGCTTTGCCGAGGCCGGCCTGCCGCCGGGCGTCGTCAACATCGTGACGGGCGCCGGTCCGACCGGCGCGGCCATCGTCGAGCACGCCGACGTCGACAAGATCGCGTTCACCGGCAGCGCCGAGGTCGGGAAATCCATCATGCGGGCGGCGGCCGCGACGCTGAAGAAAATCTCGCTCGAGCTGGGCGGCAAATCGCCCAACATCTTTTTTGCCGACTCGGATTTCGACGTCGCCGTCGAAGGCGCGCTGTTCGGCGTCTTCTTCAATCAGGGCGAAGTCTGCACGGCCGGCAGCCGCATCCTGGTGCAGCGGCCGATTTACAAGAAGTTCGTCGACGCGATGGTCGAGAAGACGAAATCGATCGCCGTGGGCATGCCGATGGATCGCGAGACGAAGATGGGCGCGATCGTCAGCCGCGAACAGTTCGACCGCGTGCGGCAGTACCAGGAAATCGGCAAGCAGGAAGCGAAAGTGGGGTCGGGCGGCGGCCGCGCGACCGGCGGCGCGCTCGACAAGGGGTACTTCATCCAGCCGACGATCTTCTACGACGTGGACAACTCGGCCCGCATCGCGCGCGAGGAGATTTTCGGGCCGGTCGCGTCCGTGATCCCTTTCGATACGGAAGAAGACGCGCTGCGGATCGCCAATGACACGTTCTACGGGCTGGCGGCGGCGGTGTGGACGCGCGACATCTTCCGCGCCATGCGCGTCGTCAAGAACCTCCGCGCCGGCATCGTCTGGGTGAACCACATGCAGCCCACCTATGTCGAGGCGCCGTGGGGCGGCTACAAGCAGAGCGGCATCGGCCGCGAGCTGGGCAAATGGGGCGTCGAGGAATATCTCAACGTCAAACAGGTCTACATCAATCTTTCTGAACAGCCGATCGGCTGGTATTGAGGAGGTCAGGTATGACGTACTACGGTGGCAAGGAGATGGCGGCATCGTTCAGGACGGTCCGCGCGAACACGCTCAAGATCGCGGAAGAGATTCCGGAGGACAAGTACGGTTTCAAACCCGCGAACGACACTCGCAGCATTGGCCAGACGCTGACCCACATCGCGCTCGGGCCCGGCTTCCAGCACTACATCCAGAGCAACAAGATCACCGACCTCAAGACCGTCAACTTCCAGGAGTTGATGAAGGGCGTAATGGCCGAGGAAGCCAAGACTCGCAGCAAAGCCGAAATCATCGCGTTCCTGACGGCCGAGGGGGACAAGTTCGCGTCGTACCTCGAAGGCCTTCCGGAGTCGTTCCTCGCCGAGCAGGTGACGATGCCGCCGGGCGCGCAACCGGCGACCAAGAGCCGCTTCGAGATGCTGCTCGGCGCGAAGGAGCACGAGATGCATCATCGCGCGCAGCTCATGACCGCCCAGCGCATGATCGGCCAGGTGCCGCACCTGACGCGTCAGATGCAGGAGCGCATGGCGGCGATGGCGGCCCAGAGCGCGCCGGCCGGGGCATGAACTTTCCGCCAGAAACCCTCCGGTTTCTGCGCGCGCTCAAGCGCAATAATCGTCGCGAGTGGTTCAACGCCCACCGCGACGATTACGAGTCGTACGTCCGCCAGCCGATGACCGCGATCGTGGAGCGGCTGGCGGTCGACCTTCGCGCGTTCGCGCCGGAGCTGGTCGCGAGCCCGAAGATCTCGATGTATCGCATCTACCGCGATACGCGGTTCTCCGAAAACAAGACGCCTTACAAGACGCATATCGCGTCGTCGTTTCCGACGCGCGGTCTGGCGAAACACGAAGGGGCCGGCACCTACTTCCACATCTCGCCGGACGAAGTCTGGATTGGCGGCGGCATGTATGCGCCGCAACCACCTCAACTCTTCGCCGTGCGCGAGCACATCTCCGGACATTTCAAGCAGCTGCGCGCGATCGTGGAGTCGCCCGGTTTTCGCAAGCAGTTCGGCGCGCTCGAGGGCGAGCCGCTGAAGCGCGTGCCTCGCGGATTCTCGAAAGACGATCCCGCCGCTGAGTACCTGAAGTTCACCCGGTTCATCGCCGGCGCCGAGTTTCCCTCGACCACCGCGACATCACCGGCCTTCTACAAGACGGTGCTGTCCGTCTTCCGCCAGGTCGTGCCGCTGACCCGGTTCCTCAACGCACCGCTGCTACATCCCTCTCGAAATGTGTAGCGCGGGCTTCATCAGCCCCGCATTCTTCGCTCTGCCGCCGGCTGTAGACTGACGCCATGGCCGATTCCGACGATCTGGACGCGCTCGTCACGGAGCTGAACGCCGGCGCTCCGCAGGCGCGGGCGTCCGGCAATCAGGCGCCGCGCCTGAACGCGTGGCTCGAGGAGGTCGTCGGCCGGTCGGCCAGCGACCTGCTGCTCGTCCCGGGCGCGTCCCCGTCGCTGCGCATCGACGGCCAGATCGTCCCGCTGCTCGAAGGACCACTGAGCGGCGAGGAGATCGAGGATGCCGTCACGCCGGCGCTCGCGCCGCACGCGCGGCGGATGTATCGCGAAGCCGGCATCGCCGATGGCTCGTTTCGATCGCCCGGACTCGGCCGCTTTCGCATCAACCTGCACCACGAGCGCGGCCGCGCCGCGGCGACGATCCGCCGGCTGCCTTCCGTGGTGCCGCGGTTCGCGTCGCTCAACCTGCCGCCGTCGATCGAAGCGCTCACGCGCCTGCCGCGCGGCCTGGTGCTCGTCGGAGGTCCGACGGGATCCGGCAAGACCACGACGCTCGCTGCGCTCGTCAACGAGATCAACCTGCGCGAAGCCCGTCACATCATCACCATCGAGGATCCGATCGAGTACGAGCATCCGCATCGCAAGTCGATCGTGGAGCAGATTGAAATCGGCGTCGACGCGCCGGACTTCCCGACTGCGCTTCGCGCCGCCCTCCGCCAGGCGCCCGACATCATCGTCGTCGGCGAAATGCGCGATCCGGAGACGATGCAGATTGCGGTGGCGGCGGGAGAAACCGGCCATCTCGTGTTTTCGAGCCTCCATACCAGCGATGTCGCGACGACCGTCGCGAGAATCGCCGACTCGTTTCCTCTCGAGCGACAGAACACCATCCGTCAGGAGCTCGCCATGTCGCTGGCAGCTGTGCTCACGCAAACCTTGATGGCGAAGACCGGCGGCGGGCGTATTCCGGCGGCGGAGCTGTTGATGGTCGGCTACGGCGCACGTCAGCATGTGCGGAAGAACGCCCTGCAGCATCTGCATCAGGAGATCACAATCACGCGGAAGCAGGGATCGTTCACGCTGGAAGAGACGCTCGCGGAGCTGGTCAAGCGCGATCTCGTCGATCGACGGGATGCGCTCACCCGCGCGGGACATCCGGACGAATTGGAGCGCCTGCTCGGGTGAAAGACGTTGCAGGCCTGAAGGCCTGCACTACACACGGACACGGTGGGGCGCACCGATTGGCTCGTCTGATCTGGTCCACCGCTCGCCCCGTCTGGTGTGGCGCACCGCTTCAGCGGTGCGAATTGATCCGCCCTCGAACCTGGATCCAATACAACACCGCCCCGACGAGCAACGCGGCGATCCCGCCCGCCAGCTGCTGGCGTGTCGCGCCTGCGGCGAGGCCCGCGCAGACCGCCATGGCGGCGATTGGCATCGACGGTCCGAGCGGAGCCGTAAACCCCGCCGGCTTCACCGATTGCGCGAACCGCGGCGATCGCAGCCGCAGTGTCGCGGCGGCGGACCCCGCATACATCAGCAATCGCGCAAGGGCGCTGACGAGGGCGATCTGCGCAAAGGATCCGGTGAGCGCCAGGGTCAGCGCAACCGCGGACGTGAACAGGATCGCGTTGGATGGCGTGCGATAGCGCGTGTGGATGTGCGACAGGAACGCCGGAAGCTGCCCCTGTTCGGCGAGCGCAAAGAGCATGCGCGAGCCGCTGAGCACCTGGCTCGCGTTGTTCCCGGTCATCGACACGACCGAGCCGACGCCGATGAGCAGCGCGCCCGTCGCGCCCATGAAGGCAGCGGCCGCGTCAGCGATCGGCGTGGCGTGGCCCGCGAGGTCGGGCAGCACGCCTTGCGCGACGATCTGCGTCAGCGTCATCACAATCATCACCGACACGATGGTGGCCACCATCGCGAACGGAATGTCGCGCCGGGGATCGAGCGACTCGCCGGCCGGCACCGGCACGATTTCATAGCCGCCGTAGATGAAGATCAGCAGCAGTCCCGCCGCGAGTGACTGCTGCAGCGTGATCGGCGGCAGCGTGGTCAGGCGGGCCGGCTGGATGAACGCCAGACCGATTGCGATGAACACCGCCAGCGGAACCAGCTTCCCTATCGTCAGGATGTTCACGGTCCAGGAGGCTTGCTTGATGCCGCGCACGTTGATCCACGCGAAGGCCGTCGTGAGCGCGACGAGGAAAAGAGCGCGTGGAATCCCCAGCGTCAGCGCCGGCCAGTAGTAGCCCAACGCGACCGCGGTCGCCGCCATGATGCTCGCCTGGCTCGTGGCGCGCGAGAACCACTGCATCCAGCCAATCTCGAAGCCGACGAAGTCGCCGAAAGCGGCGCGCGTAAACACGTACGGCCCGCCGGTGCTCTCGAAGCGGCTGCTCAGTTCCGCGAAGCAGAGCGCCACCGACAGCGACAGCAATCCGATCAACACGAAACCGACCGGACTCCAGGCCCCGATCTGCGCCGCCACCTGCGCCGGCCACAGGAAGATGGCGCCGCCGATCACCTGGTTGACGCCGAGCGCGGTCAGATCCCAGCGACCGAGCGCGCGCCGCAGCGTCTGCATCGGCAGAGTTGTATCATGGCGCGCGAGCCCCCTTCTCCTGGAGCTGCCGATGCCGACTCGATGGATGCGCCTCGTTCTGGCTGCCGCGGCAGCCCTGGTCACCGCTCTCCCCGCGCGTGCGCAGTCCTCGTCGACGACGGCGCCAATCGCCTTCACCCGCGATACCGCGATCTGGCTGGCGACGCTTCCGCTCGGCTGCATCGACAAGCTCCACGATCCCCCGAAAAGCCGCGGCTACGTGTTCGAGTCGGCGATCACGCTGAAGCCGGATTTCCAGAAGTCGCGCGCGTTCTACGGCTGCTTCGACTGGCACTCGTCGGTGAACTCGACCTGGACCCTCGTCAAGATCCTGCGCACGTATCCGGACCTTCCGGTGGCACGCCTGATCCGGGAGAAGCTGAACGCGCACCTGTCGGAGGACGCGATCAAGGGCGAAGTCGAATTCTTCAAGGAAGAGGGGAATAACTCGTTCGAGCGTCCGTACGGCTGGGTGTGGGCGCTTCGTCTTCAGGCCGAGCTCAAAGAGTGGGACGACCCGGATGCCAGGAAATGGTCGGCGCATCTCGAGCCGCTCACCGGCCTCTTTCTCGAGAAGATGACGCCGTACCTCAAGACGCTGGCGGAGCCGATGCGCGTCGGCACGCACGCCAACACCGCATACGCGTTGCATCTCCTCTTCGAGCACTCCCGACTCACCCACAACACCGCGCTGGCGGATCTCGTGCGCGCGCGCGGCGAAAAATTCTTCTCGTCCGATTTCGGCTGCGCCCCGAACGTCGAAGTGTCCGGCGCGGACTTCTTCTCGCCGTGCCTGGTCGAAGCCGCATTCGTCGGCGACATCATGGCGCCGCCGCAATTCGCCGCGTGGCTCGATAGATTCATGCCGGCGCCCGAAACCCCGGCGTTCCGCTCTCTGCTGTCGGTCAACATGGAGATGCCCGGCACGCCGGAAGAGTTGAAGAAGGCCGACATGCTCGGCGCCAAGGCGCACCTGGTGGGTCTCGGCGTCAGCCGCGCGCGCGCGTTCGAAGACATCGCAGCCGCGCTGCCGCTGTCGGATCCGAGAGTAGGGGTCTATCGGCAGGCGGGCGCTGCGCTGGCGCAATTGAGCATCTCGTCGATGTACGACGCCAGTTACGAAGGCACTCACTGGATCGCTACCTACATCGTCGACTACCTGATCAGCCAGAGGCACCGGCCCGCGGCCGCGAGCCAGCAGCACTAATGGAGTCTGAAACCAAACCTCTTTCGTGAGTTTCGTGAGTTTCGTGGCTGACTGAAGAAGCGTTGCAATGATGCACACGACCCTGCCGCGGCGCTTCTACGCCGACGCCGATTTCTATCGCGCCGAGCTGGAGCGCTTCTATTTCGATCGCTGGATATGCGCCGGCCGAGCCGATCAGATTCCGAATCCCGGCGACTACTTCACGCGTGCCCTCAGCGACGAGAGCGTGATCGTCACGCGCGACGCGTCAGGAGAAATTCGCGCGCTCTTCAACGTCTGCCGTCACCGGGGCACGAGGCTCTGCGATCAGGCTGACGGTCATTTCGTCGACCGCATCCAGTGTCCGTATCACAACTGGACCTACGGCCTCGACGGACGATTGCTCGCGGCGCCGCACATGCCGTCCGCGTTTTCGAAGGACGACTATCCGCTTCACCGCGCCGGATGCGAAGTCTGGGACGGAAACATCTTCATTCGCCTCGGGCAGGAACGGCTGGATGGGCGGGACGGGCTGGATGGGGAAGCTCAGAGAGGGTTACGCCCCCAGCTCGCCGATCTGCCGGATCGTTTCGCCGCGTGGCAGATGGGGGATCTGCGGCTGGGGCGTCGCATCACCTACGACGTCAAAGCCAACTGGAAACTGATCGTCCTCAACTACAACGAGTGTCTCCACTGCCCGAACCTGCATCCGGCGCTCAACAGGCTGCATCACTACCTGGGCGCGGACAACGTCGAGCCGACGGCCTGTTACTGCGGCGGCGCGATGGGGTTCAAGGAAGGCGTCGAGACGATGAGCATCGACGGCAAGCGGCGGCGGGCGTACCTTCCCGGCTTGAACGAGGCGCAGCGCCGGCAGGTCGTCTACTTCGCGATCTATCCGAACCTGCTCCTGAGCCTGCATCCCGACTACGTGATGACCCACACGCTGTGGCCTCGCGCGCACGATCGCACGGAGATCGTCTGCGAGTTCCACTTTCACCCATCGGAGCTGACTCGTCCCGGCGCGCAGATCGACGATGCCGTCGAGTTCTGGGACATCACGAATCGCGAAGACTGGTGGATCGCGGAGCAGTCGCAGGCCGGGATCAATTCGCGTGTGTATTCACCCGGCCCGTACTCGGATCGTGAAGCGCTGCTCTGGAGTTTTGACGAGCTCGTCAGGCGGAGCGCCGGGGAGTCGTAGCGGTCGCTAGCCACGAAACCCACGAAGCTCGCGAAACTCACGAAAACATTTTGGTTTCGTGTTTCGTATGTCGTGTTTTTCGTGTCTTTCGTTTTTCGTGGCGGCTCGAACTCCGGTACTGAATCAGCGTTGACACTTCACTGGTCTAAGAAACCCTCACGTCTTTCAAAAGGACGGCGCCGCCGGTGTAGTCCTCGTGATCGATCTGATCGCTTCCCTTGTTCACCCGGATTTTTGCACCCACCGACATCTTCCCATCGCCGCCGCCTGCCGCATCGAGGTGCAGCTCGATCACGGTGTAGGGATAGTCTTCCGTCCGGGAGCTGGGATTGACTTCGTTGAACGAGAGGTGTCGAGGCAGAACGACGACGACTCGCCGAGTGCCGTCGGAATGCTCCACCTGACGGGCAAATGGAATGTCGGTGCCGAGGCGTCCGTCGACGCGGACGAAACCGATTCGCGGGTGCACCTGCATGCGCTTCAGCAGCCCGTTCGGGCCCTGCTCGAAGAGCGCCGCGGCCAGATCGTCGCGATCCGCTGAAGTGGACCAGCGATCGATCACGAGCTCGAGCTTGGACGTCCTGCCCGTCGCGCCATTGGTCATACTGACCGCGAACGCCGTGAAGCGCTGGGCCTCCGGAGCGAAACCGGCAGCGACGGGCGCGGAAAGGAGAACGACAAGAGCCATCGCGCTGTTCCAACGGCGACCTTCATTGATCATCGCTGTCCTCCGGATCGGCAATGGCCATCTTACCGTGCCGGCCGTCAAACGCGCGAAGGGCCAGCAGGATGGTTCTGCTGGCCCTCTCCTTTCGCGTCGTCGCTCGTGAATCGTCCGCTACTTGATCGCGCCTTTCCTGAACAGATCGGACAGGTCGTTCGCATTCATCGCGTCGCCCAGCCAGGGATAACCCCGGCCCGGGTCGACGCGGAAGATCTCCTGCATCGTGCGCAGGAACGACGAGTGCGAGTAGGCGACGGTGTTCGAGTACGGTTTGCCGCCCGCGTTCTCCCGCGCGTCCCTGGAGATGATGATGAACGGCAGCGTCTGGCTCGGTGTGTCTCCGCCCTCGCTCTCGTCCCACCAGAGCACGATCACGCCGTGGTTCTTGTACGCGTCGGACGCCATGATCAACGGCACGATCCGCGCGAGGAAGTTGTCGCCCTGCGCGATCCTGGCCGCGTCGCCGGTGAGGACACCGTAATTGGTGGTGAGCGTCGTGTGCATGTCGTTGAACTGGTTCGGCGTGATCCAGTTGTAGTCGGCAACGTCGCCGCTCTGCAGGTCGAGCGCCAGCTGCTGCAGCGGCGCGTATTGCAGTCGCAGCGGGTTCGAAGCGGTCGTGTTGCAGCCGCCATTCGTGTCGGTGAAGAACACCATCGGGTTGTGCTTCGCGGCGTAGTTGAGTTGTGTCGAGTAGTTGTACGCGTTGAGTCCCGGGCTGGTGAACAGGCCGCTCAGATTGGCCAGCGGAACCGTCCACGAGGCCTTCGGCAGCGGAGTGTTCGTCGCGTCGACGTCGGTGTCCTCCTGATACGACTTCCAGCTTCGCTTTGCCTTCATCAGAAAGGCGCTCAAATGCTGGTCGGTGGTCTGAACCGTGTCCGCACTGCAGTCGGCATGGTAGGGCGCGTCATCGTTGAACACGCCGAGGTTCGATCCGGCTTCGGCCCAGATGTAGTTCGGCTCCGACGGGTGAACGCCGACGCCGCTATTGATGTAGCCGTTGGCGTAGGACACCTGATCGCTGATCCCGGAGCTGCCGTTCACCAGGCTGTTGATGAACGGCGCGGCCGGATTCCTGAACACCGGCTGCGGGCTCGTCTGCGTCGCGGGCTGCGTCCAGTTGTGATTCTCCATCGCGACGACGAAGACGGTCTTCACGCCGCGATCGTCGTCGCCCATCTGTCCGTCACCACGCCCGTCGGCGTGCACGGCGAAGCCGCCGCCCGCCAGCGCACCGGCCAGGGTCAACGCATAGATCGATCGCTGATACTTCGACTCGAACATCGATTGCCTCCTCAAGAGCGGCGTTTCTTCGGTGCCGCTCCGTGAAGATGGCAGGTCGGCGCGACGACGCGATGTCGACGATGTGATCACGAGATGACGTTTCTCTAAGAAAGTCGATAGAGCCGCGCGATTCTCGGCTCATCAACACGCGCTCACGAATTCGCTCGATTCCAACCCGACAGTTCCGTGAGTTACACTGAATGGCTATGTCCTCATCATCCGCCGTCTTCAATGGGCGCCGGCGCGTGCCGCCGCCCGTCAACGAATCGATCAAGTCCTACGCGCCTGGTTCTCCCGAGCGCGCCTCGCTCAAGGCGCGGCTGAAATCGATGGCCGCCGAAACGGTCGACATGCCGCTGATCATCGGCGGCAAAGAAATCCGGACGGGCGACACCGCCACATCCGTGATGCCGCACGACCACGCGCACGTGCTGGGCACGTATCACAAAGCCACGGAACAGCACGTCGTGCAGGCGATCGAGGCGGCCGCCGCCGCCCGCGCCGAATGGTCCGGCTGGGCCTTCGAAGATCGCGCGGCCGTCATCCTCAAGGCCGCCGAGCTGCTGACGACAACGTGGCGCGACACGATCAACAGCGCGACGATGCTCGGTCAGTCCAAGACGGCATTCCAGGCGGAGATCGACGCGGCGGCAGAGCTCGTGGACTTCTGGCGCTTCAACACGCACTACGCGCAGGAGCTGATGGACGAACAGCCGCTGAGCGACCACACGATGTGGAACCAGCTCGAGTACCGCGGCCTGGAAGGATTCGTCTACGCGGTCTCGCCGTTCAACTTCACATCGATCGGCGGCAACCTCGCGACCGCGCCGGCGCTGATGGGCAGCACGGTTATCTGGAAGCCGGCGTCAAGCGCCATGCTGTCCGCGTACTACCTGATGAAGCTGTACGAAGCGGCCGGCATGCCTCCGGGGGTCATCAACTTCGTCACGGGCGACGCGGCGATGATCTCGAAGGTGCTCCTCTCTCATCGCGATCTCGCGGGCGTGCACTTCACCGGCAGCACCGAAGTCTTCAACAACATGTGGAAGACGATCGGCGCCTCCATGTCCACCTACCGCTCGTACCCGCGCATCGTCGGCGAAACCGGCGGCAAGGACTTCATCGTCGCGCATGCGTCGGCTGACGTCGATGCGCTCGCGGTGGCGATGGTGCGCGGCGGCTTCGAATTCCAGGGACAGAAGTGTTCCGCGGCGAGCCGCGTGTACGTGCCGAAGTCGATCTGGAACGCCGTGCGCGACCGCGCGGTCGCGATGATCGACGAAATCAAGATGGGCGATCCGCGCGACTTCCGGAATTTCATGGGCGCCGTGATCGACAAGCGCGCATTCGAGAAGATCAGCGAGTACGTCGAACACGGTCGCGGCAACGCGAAGATCGTCGCGGGCGGCAAGACCGACGGCACCAAGGGCTACTTCATCAGCCCGACACTGATCGAGACCGCCGATCCCGGCTACAAGCTGCTGTGCGAGGAGATCTTTGGGCCGGTGCTCACGGCGCACGTCTATGACGATGCGAAGTGGGACGAGACGCTGAAGATCGTCGACTCGACGTCGCCGTACGCGTTGACGGGCGCCGTGTTCGCGCAGGATCGTCGCGCCATCGTCCACGCGATGTCCGCGTTGCGCCACTCGGCGGGCAACTTCTACGTCAACGACAAGCCGACCGGCGCGGTCGTTGGCCAGCAGCCGTTCGGCGGCGCGCGTGCATCCGGCACGAATGACAAGGCCGGCTCGAAGCTCAATCTGACCCGCTGGGTGAGCGCGCGAACGGTGAAGGAGAATTTCAACCCGCCGACGGACTACCGTTATCCGTTCATGAGCGAGGAATAGATTCTCGGTAGTGTCCGGCTTCAGCCGGACTTCGCGCGGTCCGCGTGAAGGCGGACACTACCTGAATATAGACCGCCCGCCGCCGGTCCTCATTGCCGTGTCGACGGCGATGAGCTCGTCATCGCCTCGCCGTGCTTCACGGTCCGTTCGAAGAATTCCTCCGCACGTTTCCAGGCATCGCGCAGCACGATATCGCGGCGGAAGAAATGGATTTCGCCGGGATAGATCTGCGACTCGAAACTCTTCCCCAGCTTGATCAACACATCGAACAACCGCAGAGAATCGGCGAACGAGACGTTGCGATCGTTGGTGCCGTGGAGCACCAGCAGCGGCCGCTCCAGCTTCTCCATGTGCTGAATCGGCGCGGAGACGTTGTAGATGTCCGGATTCTGCACCGGTGTGCCGAGGCGTGGCGTGGTGTACCCGGCGCCGTACGTGGCCCAGTCGACGACGCCAGCGACGTCGATGCCAGCGCGCCACAGCGTCGGATCGATCGTCATCGCCTGCAGCGTCAGGAAACCGCCGTAGCTGAGACCGAAGACGCCGATTCGATCCGGATCAACGTAGCTGAGCGTCTTCAGGTAGTCGGCGCCGGCGGCCACGTCGGCCGTGTCGTTGACGCCGATGCCCATGTAGACGCCGGTGGACCAGTCACGGCTGTAGCCGGAGCTGCCGCGGTAATCGGGCGTCAGGATGACGTAGCCCTGCTGCGCGAAGTACTGACAGAGCGAGTAATACATCCGGTAGCTGCCCGGATGCCATCCCAGGAAGTTCTGATCCGATCCCGATCCGTGAATCCAGACCAGCGCGGGATTCTTGCGGTTCCGATCGATGTTCTTCGACACCATCAACGACGCCGGCACCGGCTTTCGATCGAGCCGGCTCGGATACGACACCGCCACCGGCGGCGTGAGATCGGCCTTGTCGAGGCCGGCAGGCATCGAGTCGCTGAGGCGCACAGAACGCGACTGCGGGCGAGCGGCGATCGTGTACAGGTCGAGCGAGTTTTCGACGTCGGTGCGATGGAACACCAGCGTGGCGCCATCCGGCGAGAACGCCGGATCGTAGCTGACGCCGTGATCGGTGACGATCGCTTCGCTCTTGCCGGTCGCCACGTCCACGACGTCGACGAACCGTTCCATCTGGTTGCCGGCCGCGCTGCGGTGATACGCGATGCGCCGGCTGTCGGGCGACCAGCCGCCAAGCCCCGCGAGGTAGCCGCCGCTGGTGAGCGCCTTGGCCTGTGACTCCGACGTGGCGTTCACCGGCATCACGTAGACGTGAATCCAGCCGGTCCGATCGCTGACGAACGCCACCGACTTGCCGTCGGGCGAGACGACGACTTTCGAATCGCGCGCGGTCGGCGAGAACCACCGCTCGTCCTGATCCTTCCACAGCGTCCGCACGGCTCCGTCCGCGTTCCAGATCTTGATCGTGCGCGTCTTGCCGCTGGCCGATCCTTCAGCCCATAACACGGACCCGTCGGCCGTGAATTGCACGGAGCTCGGATTGCCGACGGTGGGGATCCACGAAATATCCCCGCCGTACACGGAAACCACGCCGAGCCGCCGCTCGACAGCGCCGCCGGCGACGACGCCGTTGCTGTTGCCGACGACGCGCATGCGATCGCCGTTGAACGGCAGCAGGCCGGGATCGGCTGCGAGACCGCCGCCGCTCGACAGGAACGCGATCCAGTTGCCGTCTCGCGACAGCACCGGATTCGACGCGGTGATCGGCGTAAGGCCGGTGACCGGACGCTGCGTCTTCCTGTCCAGCGACGCCAGCCAGATCTGCCCACCGCGCGTAAACGCGATCGACTTCCTGTCGCTCGAGAGCGTGAAGTTGCCGGCATCCGCGAGGCCGCCCGGCATCCGTGCGGGCTTCGCCGACGAGGGCGATACTGTCCAGAGCACCCCGTCCTTCGAGAACAGGATCTGGTCCGCGGACACCCACGCGAACGACGTCACGTCCGACGTGCGGATGTCCGGATCGACCGGAAAGTCAGTCAGCGCGACAGGCTTCTGCCCGGGCGTGACGACGAAGAGATCCTGCTTGCCCCAGGCATCCCAGAGAAACGCCACCATCTTGCCGTCCGGGGACCAGGCCGGCGCCGACGGGTATTTGATCTGCGAGATGCGATCGATCGTGATGCTGCCGCGCGGTGCTTCGGCAGCAACCGGAACGGCAAGGGACAGGCAGACGAGGGCACTGCTGATGAAGGATGAAGATCTCATGGAAGGATTTTAGAGCTTCGCGACGGCCTTGCGGCGAAAACAGGTCTCGGCGTGGTCGTTGACGATCCCGGCCGCCTGCATGAACGCGTAGACGATGGTGGGGCCGACGAATTTGAAGCCGCGCTTCTTGAGCGCGGCGGAGATATCCGCGGACAGCGGCGTCATCGCGGGCACAGGTCCGTGGTTCTGAATGGGCCGGCCGCCCGCGAGCTTCCAGATCGTCTTCCCGAAACCTTCTCCCGACTTCTCCATCTCGAGAAAGATCCGGGCGCCGGCGATCGTCGCGTCGATCTTCGATCGCGATCGGATGATTCCTGGATCGGCCATCAGGCGCGCGATGTCCTTTTCACCAAACCGCGCAACCTTCGCCGGATCGAAACCGCGGAAGGCCGAGCGGAACGCCTGACGCTTCCGCAGCACCGTGATCCACGCGAGGCCCGCCTGAAAGCCCTCGAGCATGAGCAGTTCCCAGAGCGCGCGGCTGTCGTGCTGCGGGACTCCCCACTCTTCGTCGTGATAAAGGCGCATGAGCGGGTCCGTGCCCGCCCACGAACAGCGCGGTTTCTCCGTCGCGGTTTTGGTGGTCATGGTCGAGGAATGAACTTCGAAACAACGGCGCCGAAGACCATTGCCGCCACAATCGCGCCGCCGTGTCCGAACAGCACGTGCGCCGGCTCGGTGTAGTCGCAAAAGAGACGCAACCCTGCGTCCGCGATCAATCCGCATCCCAGACCATAGAGCGCGCCCGCCAGCGCCGGCCGCATCGGAAACGCGCGCGCGGCGAGAAACGCGGCGGCGAGCAGGGCGGGAATCGCGGAGATGGCCGAGACGCGGAAACAGCCGATGCCTTCTTGCAGTCCCAGGCCCGGCTCGGGGCCAACGTCGTAGGCAGACGCGGTCGCCGCGAGCAGCACGAGGGGAATCGCGAGCCCGACGATGAACGTCACGGCGATGGCGCGGCGCGACAGGCCGCGGCCGGGAATCGACTCGCGCAGCGCCACCGCGATGATGATCAGGCCGGCGAGCGCCTGACCGAACGAAAATCCCCACGCCTTCACGAATCCGATCGCCGCCATGTCCGAGCGGAAGAAGCGCAGTCCCGGCACCGAGATCACAATCGCCACGGCGAGCGGAATCAGCACGAGCGCGCGGACGAACGGCGGACGCAACGGCCTGGTCGGCCGCAGGTCGCGCTGCACCGCGTCTCGGAGCGGCGAAGGGACGTCTGGTGTCATTTCAGGTAATCCCGCATCTTCTTCATCCCGCGAAACGCGCGCGTCTTCGCCGCATTCACGCGAATCCCCAGGCGCGAGGCGATCTCGTGGAAGCTCCAGCCTTCGACGTGGTGCATCAGCAGCGCCTCACGCTGATCCTCCGGCACGCCGCGCAACGCCCGCCGCACTTCGTCTCCGCTCACCATCACATCCAGCGCATCACGCGACACCTCATCGTCCGCTCGTGCGTCGGCGGCCAGCGACTCCTCGAAGCGCGCGCGGCGGCCCGCGCTGCGGCGCTTCATCAAATACACATGTCTCGCAATCGCATACACCCACGGCGTCACGGGCCGGCCCGGTTGATAGGTCCGGCGCGACCGGTGGATCTGCATGAAGGTTTCCTGCAGCAGATCGTCGGCCAGCGTCGCGTCTCGGCACTGCGACAGCAGGTAGCCCCGCAAGCGTCCCGCGAACGCGACGTACAGCGCGTCGAACGCCTCAATTTCGCCGTCGAGATACGCCTTCATGTGCGCGCAAAGCTCGGCTTCAGGCGGGTCCATCCGCCCCCCGTCTTCCTTTGCTCGCGGGGCCATATGGGTTACGCGATAGCAGCGGTCTTACGGGCGGGGTTGAAAAACGGCGTCTTCACCACCGTGGCGGGCACGCGGTGACGGACGGCTTCCACGGTGACCTCGAACTCGAGGTTCGTTCCCTCGGCGATGTGTGGCGCGGACACGGTAGCAAGAGCAATCAGCTTCTTCAGGACGGGTGACCAGGTCGTTGTCGTCGCGCGGCCCACCTGGCGGCCGTTTCGATAGACCGGGACGGCGGTTCGCGACGCGGTGGCGGCGACCTGCGGCGCGAGTCCGAGCTTTTCGTACAGCGCCTCGACGGCCGGCCAGCTGATCTCGAGGCCGACGATCCGCTGCGAGGGACCGCGCTTTACTTCGTCGACGAGCGCGGCCCGGCCGACGAACGGCCGCGCGTCGAGCTGCACGAGACGGCCGAGCCCCATCTCGAACGGCGAATACTTCTGCGACTCGATCAGCGCTTTCTTGCTGCTGAAGAAGTCGACGTCGATCAGGAGGAGACCTGCCTCGACACGCGCGACGTCGAGCGCGAGCATGCCCGCGGCGTGGATGTCGAACGGCCGTCCTCCAGCCATCAGTGCGTCCCAGACGTCGAGCGCGCGATCCCACGGCATCCAGATCTCGTACCCGAGATCGCCCGTGTATCCGGTGCGCGAGATCTCGACCGGCACGCCGGCGATCGTCCCGCGCGTCATGCGGAAATACTTCAGGCCGGCGATGTCGGCGTCGGCGACGACGCTGAGCAGACGTCCTGACGTCGGCCCCTGAAGCGCGAGCGCCGCGACCTGTTCCGAGATGTCCTCGATCGACACGTCGAGGCCGATCGCGTTCTGCGTGATCCAGCGAAGGCTGGGATCGGCAGCGGTCCAGCGAAAGCTGTCCTCGGACAGCCGCGTCACCGTCCCATCGTCGATCACCTTGCCATGCTCGTCGCACCAGGGTGTGTAGTAGATCTGTCCCACCGACAGCTTGAACGCGTCGCGCGTGATGACGCGATCGACCAGCTTCAAGGCGTCGCGGCCGCTGACGCGGTACTTGTACAGCGGAGAAACGTCGATGAGCGCCGACGCGTTCCGGATCGCGTTGTACTCGTGCTCGTGATGCGCCTCGTACGCGCTGACAGCGTAGAAGCCGGACCACTCGCGATAGTTGAGGCTCTCGGCCAGCGCGAACGTGCGTGCGTGGACGGCGGTGCCGATCGGCATGGCGCGATTATATTGCGACAGGGAACGGAGGGGACGGAGGGAACGGGATCACACAGAGCAACAGAGCAGCAGAGACGAACAGGGCTGGAGCGGCCGCCGGCTGGCGCAGCCAGCCGGCACGCTGATGAAGAAACCGACGCAAACACAAACCTGACGATTCATGGGGTTTGTGTTTGCGCGGTTTCTTCGTCAGCGCGCCCGCGTCGCGGGCGGCCGCTGCAACTCTCCGTTTTGCCTCCGTTGCTCCGTTTCTCTGTGTGATACCGTTGCCTCCGCATTCTCTGCTGCCCGTGCGTGCGCGAGCAGCGGCAACCGTATTCAAAATTTGCAATCAGCAATTTGCAATGTGAGGAGATGAAGTACCACGCGATCGTCATTGGCGGCGGGCACAACGGGCTGACGGCGGCGGCGTATCTCGCCCGCGCGGGCCGCAAGGTGCTGGTGCTGGAGCGTCGTCACGTGCTCGGCGGCGCGGCGGTTACCGAAGAAGTGTTCCCCGGCTTCAGGTTCTCGGTCTGCTCGTACGTCGTGTCGCTGCTGCGGCCGGAAATCATTCGCGACCTCGACTTACCGCGGCACGGGCTCGAGATCCTGCCGCTCGACGGCACGTTCACGCCGATGCCGAACGGCGACTATCTCTGGCGCGTGAACGATCACGCCAAGACACGCCGTGAGATCGCGCGCCACTCGAAGCTCGACGCCGAGGCATACGACGAGTACGGCAAAGCGATGGTCGAGATGGCGCGCTTCGTCAAGCCGATCCTCAACATGACGCCGCCGGATCCGATGTCGCTCGATCCGCGCGAGCTCCGCAAGTTGCTCTTCCTCGGCAACCGCTTCCGCGCGCTGCCCGACAACGACCGCTACAACCAGATCCAGTTGATGACGATGAGCGCGGTCGATTTTCTCGATCAGTGGTTCGAGACCGACGTGCTCAAGGCGACGATGTCGGCGTCGGGAATCATCGGGACGTTTCAGGGCGTGCGATCGCCGGGAACGGCCTACGTGCTGCTCCACCATTACATGGGGGAGATCGACGGCGCGTTCCGCTCGTGGGGCTTCGCGCGCGGCGGCACCGGTGCGATTTCGAATGCGATCGCCTCTGCGGCGCGGGAGGCCGGTGTCGAGATCCGGACGGAAACATCGGTCGCGCGCATCAACGTCAAAAACGGCCGCGCCAACGGGATCGTCCTGTCCAATGGCGACGAGTTGACGGCGGACATGGTGTTGTCGAGCGTCGATCCCAACCTGACGTTCCTGAAGTTCATGGACGCCGACCGGGAACTGCCGGGCGAGTTCGTCGAGGAGATCCGCCGTTACAAGTACCGCGGATCGTCGGGCAAGGTGAACCTCGCGCTCGACGCGCTGCCGAACTTCACCTGCCTGCCGGGAGCCGGAGCTCACCTGCGCGGCGCGATCTCGATCTCTCCGGGCGTCGACTACATGGAGCGCGCCTACGATCAGGCGAAGTACGGCGAGTTTTCGCGGAGACCGTACATGGACATGGTGATCCCGACGCTGACGGACCCATCCGTCGCGCCGCCCGGGAAACACATCCTCTCGTGCTTCGTGCAGTACGCGCCGTACAAGCTGTCATCCGGGACGTGGGCCGATCAGCGTGAGGCATTCGGCGACACGGTGATCGACACGATCGCGGAGTACGCACCGAACATCCGCGACATCATCCTGCACCGGCAGGTGCTCACGCCGCTGGACCTCGAACGCGAGTTCGGCTTGACCGAGGGCAACATCTTCCAGGGAGAGCTGTCGCTCGAGCAGCTGTTCTTCGCGCGCCCGGTGCCGGGATGGGCGCAGTACAAGACACCGATTCAGAATCTGTGGATGTGCGGATCGGCGACGCACCCGGGCGGCGGAATCATGGGAGCGCCGGGTAGGAATGCGGCGCTCCGCATCCTGAGTCAGACGCGGTAACGTCGATGTATTCGTCACGAAAATACGCCACGGAGACACCGAGACACAGACGGCGTGGGCCTGAAGATTCGGCGCCGCTTCGCGGCGTCCGCCGAATCTCGACCGCCCTGGAACCGCGCACGTTCAACGTTCAATCTAAATTCTCGGTGTCTCAGTGTCTCTGTGGCCCGTCTTCTTTTCGTGCGTTTCGCGCGTTTCGCGCGTTTCGTGTGTTTGGTGAGTTTCGTGCGTTTCGTGGGTTTCGTGCGTTTCGTGCTCCGGCGGTGTCCTGCCGATGACCTCTCCGCACGATATCGTCGTGATCGGAGGCGGCGTCAACGGCCTTGTCGCCGCGACGCTGATTGCCCGCGCGGGACTGAAAGTGGTCGTTGTCGAGCGAAGCGATCGC
>DASSGK010000013.1:0-7534 GCA_035693505.1 Vicinamibacterales bacterium | reverse complement strand
CATCGAGATGCCCGTGCCGAGCAGGAACACGCCAAAGAGGTACATCGTCCAGTGAAATGCCGCGAGCAGCGCAAGTCCGCCGACGATGAAGATCGTGCGTGCGACGATGGCGCCGACGATGCCCCAGAACAACACCTTGTGGTGGTAGGCAGCCGGTGTCTTGAAGAAGCTGAAGATCAGGATGAAGACGAAGACGTTGTCGATGCTGAGGCTCTTCTCGACGAGATAGCTCGTCAGGAACTCCAGCGCGGCAGCTGATCCGAACCAGAACCAGACGCCGACATTGAACGCAAGCGCGAGCGCGATCCACACCGCCGTCCATCCGAGGGCCTCGCGCATGCTGACGACATGCGGCCGCCGGTGAAACACGCCGACGTCCAGCGCCAGCATCGCGACAATGAACAGCGTGAACCCGGCCCATTGGAGGACTGTCGTATCCATACCCGATCAACGTTACGGAACGGGCGGGCCGAGCGGTGTCCGGTGCGGAAGGTATTTCGGACGTGACGGGGCTGTAGGTTGCAGGCCTGAAGGCCCGCACTACTTTGGATCTGGATGTCGATGACGGGCTTCGCGCGCATCCCCGGGATCGAAGTGGAACCGTTGTGATCGATCCGAAGCGCCGTCGCTCCGAGCGCGGCGCGTATGCGCGCGGCCTCGGCCTCGAATTGCAGAGTCCATCCGGAATCGTACGGGACGATTTCAATACCTGTTGAGCCGGCACCCATGTGGCGATTGTCCTCCAGGACCGGCCATCTCGAGTCCGCGTGTCGCCGGTGTCATACTCGTGGAAGACCGAAACGTTGAAGGGCGGGTGACACGTGGGTGATACGCGATCGGACGCGGATGCGAAGCTCGACGAGGCGCTCGAGGAGACGTTTCCAGCGAGCGACCCGCCGGCCAACACCGTCGAAACGGGCACGAGGACCGGCACGGAAGAACCCTCGAGGCCGCCCGTTACTGACAACCCGGCCCGGCACCGGTTCGAGGCCACGCTGAACGGCGAGACGGCGTTTCTCCTGTACGGACGGACGCACGACACGTTGACGCTGATTCACACGGAAGTGCCGCCGGCCTTCCGCGGACGCCATATGGGCGACGCTCTCGTCGAAGCGGCATTGAAGGACGCGCGATCGTCCGGCCTGCGCGTCGTGGCCGTCTGCCCGTTCGTGAAGGCCTACCTGCAGAAACACCCGATCGGTTGACACGGTCGCGGCACTTACCCTAGATTTCTAGGTAATGCTGCTCCGCCGCAAGAAGCCGGACGCCCTCCAGGGGACGCTCGATCTCCTGGTGTTGAAGATCCTGAGCCGCGGACCTCACCATGGATACGGCATCGCGGCTGATATCGAATCGATTTCAGACGACATCCTGCGCGTCGAGGAAGGATCGCTCTATCCGGCGCTGCGCCGCATGGAGCACTGCGGCTGGATTCGCGCGCAGTGGCAGACCACGTCCAACAACCGCCGCGCCCGGGTGTATTCGCTCACGCGCGCCGGCGAGACGCAACTGGCCGAGCAGCGCGACAAGTGGACGCGCCTGAGCAAGGGCGTCTCGAAAGTGCTTCGATTCGCGTAGGAGGACGAGGATGGGCGCGATCCGCCGGCTGCTCAATTCGTTCTCGGCGTCTGATGACGCGTTCGACGAGGAAGCACGCTTTCATCTCGAGCAGCGGACGAACGAGTACATCCGGAACGGCATGAATCCGTCCGACGCCCGTCGCGCGGCCATCGCGCGCTTCGGCAATGTCACCGCCGCGAAAGAGCGCTCGCGCGATGCGGACGTGTTCCGGTGGCTCGACGATGCGCGCCGCGACTGCGGATACGGGCTGCGCATGTTGTGGCGGACGCCGGGATTCACGGTCCTCGCGATTCTGTGCCTCACGCTGGGCATTGGCGCCAATGCGGCGGTCTTCAGCTGGATCGAAGGCATTCTGCTCCGTCCCTTCCCGCTCGTCGTTGATCAGGATCGGCTGTTCGCGGTCACCGGCACGATGCGCGGCACTCCGGGCCACACCGATGTCTCGTGGCCGGACTGGATCGATCTGCAGCGGAGCAGCACGCTGGTTGACGCGTTCATCGCCGAGAAGATCACCGGGACGACGCTCAGCGTCGGCGATCGTGCGGAGCGCGCGCCCGGCAGCATCGTGTCGGCGAACTACTTCGAAGCCATCGGCGTGCGTCCGATGCTCGGCCGCGGCTTCACGTCGGCGGAAGAATCCGGCCGCAACGCGCATCCGGTCACCGTCGTCAGCTATCAGGCCTGGCAGGATCGGTTCCACGGCGATCCCGCGATCATCGGCAAGACGCAGATGCTCAACGGACTGCCGCACACGATCGTCGGTGTGGCGCCGAAGGGTTTCTTCGGGACCTTCGTCGGCTACGCGTTTCAGTTCTGGGTCCCTGCGTCGATGCAGCCGCAGTTCAACGCCGGCGTGTACAAGCTCGAGGATCGCGACGCTCGCTGGATTGAGGGATTTGTTCGGTTGAAACCCGGCGTGACGCTCCAGCAGGCGGAAGCGGAGCTGTCCGGCACGATGATGAGGCTCGAGCGCGACTACCCGGACACGAACCGCGGGCGCGGTGTCCGGCTGTCTCCCTTGTGGCAGACGCCGTTCAACAACGCCGGCGCGATGGTGCCGACGCTGGGCATTGCGCTGGTCGTGGTGCTCTCGGTGCTGCTGATCGCCTGCGCGAACGTCGGCAACCTGCTCCTGGTTCGAGCCTTCGCGCGCCAGCAGGAGCTGACGATTCGCCTCTCGATCGGCGCCGGCCGCTCACGGCTGATCAGGCAGTTGCTGACCGAGGCGATGATGTTGTCGGCGTGCGCGGCCGTCGGCGGAATCGTGATCGCGAACGCGCTTCGTGACGCGCTCGCGTTCCTGACGCCGCCGCGCGGCGGCACGGTGCTGCGGCTTCCGGGCGAGCTCGACTGGCGCGTGCTCGCTGCCAGTGCCGCTGTCTGCGTCGTCGCGACCCTCCTGTTCGCCCTGATGCCGGCGATTGTCACCAGCCGCATCGACCTGGCCGGCGCGCTGCGATCGCACTCGGGTGCAGTCAGTGGGTCGAGGCGGGCGGCGCGGCTGCGTTCGGCGCTCGTCACCGTTCAGATCGCCCTCAGCCTCGTCCTGCTCGTCGGCGCCGGCCTGTTGATCAAGAGCTTTCTCGGCATTCGGATGGCGAATCCCGGCTTTGCGACGAGCGGTGTCCTCACGACATCCGTCGATGCATTCACCGCGGGCTACAACGTCCAGCGCGCGCGAACGTTTCAGGACGAGCTGATCGAACGCGTGCGCGCGATCTCCGGCGTCACGTCAGCGGCGTTTTCGACGATCACGCCGTTCAGCTACGCGAGCACCGCGTCGGCGCCGATCGCGGTTGACGGTTACGTGCCTCCGACCGACCAGCAGCCGAGCGCCGACTACAACACCGTTGGCCCCGATTACTTCACGACGATGGGCATTCCGATCGTTGCTGGACGCGCGTTCACGGCAGCCGACGACCAGGGCGCCGCCCCGGTCGCGATCGTCGATCAGACGATGGCGGAACTGTTCTGGCGAGGAGGCGATCCGGTTGGACGCCGTCTCCGGGTCAAGGACCGGTGGCTGCTCGTCGTCGGAGTGGCCAGGGCGATCAAGTCACGCAATTTCATGGAAGGGCGCGAGCCTTACTTCTACGTTCCGCTGCGGCAGAATCCGGCGTCTGTCGTTGCACTGCAGATTCAGACGCCGCTTGGCCCCGCAGCGCTACGGCCCGCGCTAGTGCGCGAGATGCGCGCGCTCGACGCCAACATCGCGCCCGGCGAGCTGATCACGATGCGCGAGTTCGTGGATCGGACCACGGCGCCGCAGCGGATCGCGCTCACGATGCTCATCGTGTTCGGCGTCATCGCGGTCGTGCTCGCCGCGGTCGGGCTGTACGGCGTCATGGCGGCGACGGTTGCGCAGAGCAGCCGCCAGCTGGCGTTGCGAATGGCGCTGGGCGCGGAGACGGCCGACGTGGTGCGGCTCGTGATGCGGAACGGTCTTACCGTCACGATAGCGGGCATCGTCGTCGGCGCCGTCGCGGCGTTCGAGACCACGCGTCTGCTGGGCTATCTGTTGTATGACGTCAGTCCGGTCGATCCGCTGGTGTTTGGCGGGGCCGTCGCGGTCGTGGTCGCCGCGGCCGGCGCCGCGTGCGTCATTCCCGCGCTGCGCGCGACCCGCACCGATCCGCTCCAGGCGCTTCGCTGAAGAAACCTGGTCGGGGAGCCGAGACGTCCAATTTGCCGCGCGGCACGTATATCCAGAGCGAGTGAGTTCGCGCGGAGGCCGGGCCGCGCGGCGTCAGCGGCCGGCGCGCGGCCAGCGTTCACTCAGTCGCAAACGGCCACGTCCAGCCGCGCAACTCGTAGTACCGCCGCGCCGGCGTGGCGCGGATCGGATCGATCCCGTTGCGCTTGCACCAGGTGAAATGAAACGTGGTGCCTGCCGCACCCAGGATGGCCGGCACCAGCAGCGTCCAGTGTCCAATCACCCCGTACAGGCCAAGCGTGATCGCGACCATCGAGAACCACTTGATGATCTTGCGAATCGCCGGCGTCTCGATCTCAAACCGTGCGAACGTGCTCTGTCCGATGACGGCGAGCGCGAGCAAGATCGCGAGCTCCAGCTCGATACCCATGTGTTGACCTCGCCAAGGGAATGTATACCAATCCGCTTTGGAGCGGAGGAGACGGAGGCAACGGTTTTCACACGGAGGAACGGAGCAACGGAGAATCGAACGGAGGGTGTTGCGGACGTGCGCGACCGGCGGCCGGCGAAGCCGGCCTCGCACCGGGACAGAACGAACGACGCAAAGCAAAACACACGCACTCCATTTTTTGCTTTGCGTCGTTCGTTCTATCCCGGTCGCCCGCGTTGCGGGCCGGTCGCGCACGCGTCTCATCTCTGCTCGTCTCTGCTGCTCCGTTGCTCTGTGTGATTCCGTTCCCTCCGTACCCTCTGCTGCCTCTCCGTGACGTAAGGAAAACGTTATGTCCTCACGTGCTTGCCGGGGCTGGCTGAATGGCGCACGATAAGCGCTCGGAGCAACGCAGATTGTTGTTCAAACAAGGGAGATGATCGCCATGCGAAGAGTGCTTCCCATATTGCTCGTGTGTGTTGTCGCGTGCGCGTTGCCCGCATTCGCAGGCCAGGCCGCGGCGTCGAAGACCGCACCGGCGAAAGCGCCCGCAGCCGCGGTGAATCTCAACACCGCCTCGCAAGCGGACCTCGAGGTGCTCCCTGGTGTCGGTCCGGCGACCGCGAAGAAGATCATCGCGGGGCGGCCGTACGCGACGGTGGCCGATCTGTCGAAAGCCGGCGTTCCCAAGGGCACCATCGACAAGATCACGTCGATGGTGACCGTCGGCTCGGCGGCGCCAGCGGCCGCACCGAAGGCCGCTCCGACAATGGCGCCCGCGCCCGCCGCCGCCGCACCAGCTGCGGCGCCGGCCAAACCGGCGAGCGTGCCCGTCGCCGCCCAGCAGCCGCCTGTGAAGGGCATGGTCTGGGTCAATCTCGACTCGAAGGTGTTTCATCGAGAAGGCGACCGGTACTACGGCACGACGAAGAACGGAAAATTCATGACGGAAGCCGATGCCGTCAAGGCCGGCTATCGCGAGGCGAAGTCTGCAGCAAAGCCGAAGAAGTAGGCGGATCGTCGAGCTTCGGGGGACGTCACCGGCCGGTCGCTGGTTCAGAGCTTGAGGAAGCGTTCGCGGAGCACGCGCGATTGAAGCCTGCTGATCGGCAGTTTCTGTCCGGTGTTCAACACCGCGACGTGCGTTCCGCCCGGCATCGTGTTCACCTTCGTGATGAGGTCGACGTTCGCGAGCGTTCCTCGCCCCAGCCTGATGAAGCGCGACGGATCCAGCCGCCGCTCCAGATCCTTCAGGCGATACGTGATCGTGTGCCGTTCTTTCTGGACCGTCGTGATCTGCAGGAGCTCCCCGTCGGCGACGATGCAGGCGATCTGCTGGACGGGCACGATCAGCACGTCCTCGCGTCGACGGACGGGGATGCGCTCGAGGTACGGCGGCCTCGCCAACGTCTCGTAGGTGTCGATCGCGGCGCCCACGTGCGATGTCTGTTCCGCGACGATTTCCGCGTGCTCGATCCGCTCCTGCGCCCGATTCACCGTCTCGCGCAGCCGCGCCTTCTCGACCGGTTTGAGCAGGTAGTCGACGGCGTTGAGCTCGAACGCGCGGACGGCGTACTCGTCGTAGGCCGTCACGAAGGCCACCAGCGGCATCGCCTCTTTCGTCAGCATGCGGACCACGCCGATGCCGTCGAGCTCCGGCATCTGCCAGTCGAGCAGCGCCAGATCCGGCCGCTCCTTTTCGATGATCGCGACGGCGTCGGTTCCTGAGACGGCCTCTCCGACGACCGTCACGTCCTCGAACGAGTGGAGGAGCGACACGAGGAACGATCGCGCCGGCCGCTCATCGTCGGCGACGACCACCCGGAGCCGTGCGCTCACGACGCAACCTGGTGAACGTCGGCGGTCGCGGCCTTGATCGCGAGCGGCAGGGAGATCTCCACTGTCGTGCCTTGACCCACCGTCGTGCGAATCGAGAGCGATCCGGCGTCGCCGTATTGACAGGCGAGGCGGCGCTCGACGTTCCGAAGGCCGACGCCGGCCGCTCGTCCGCGTTCGAGCGCCTGCATGGTCGCGCCGGCGCCGGTATCCTCCACCGTCAGCGCCAGGCTTCGGTGATCGTCACCGCTGTGCTCGACTCTTGCCCGGATGATCACCTGGCCGCCGCTCTGTTTGTGTCCGATGCCGTGCTTCACCGCGTTCTCGACCAGCGGCTGGAGAAGGAGCGGAGGCAGACGGACGTTGCGGAGCCGGGGCGGCACGTCGACCGTCGCGCGAAGGCGATGTTCGAAGCGCGCACGCTCGATGTCGAGATAGGCCTCGACGATCTCGAGCTCGCGCCCGAGCGTGGTGAATTCGCCCTCGGATGTGAGCACGCCGCGCAGCAGCGCCGTCAGCCGCATCAGCGTGTCCAGCGCGCGCGGCGGCGCGGTCTGAATCAGGTAGCCGATGGTGGTCAGCGCGTTGAACAGGAAATGCGGGTTGATCTGCGCGCGCAGCGCGCGGAGCTCCGCTTCGGATGCGAGCTTTCCGATCTCCTGCTCGCGGATCTCGCGGTTGTAGCGCTCGTTCGTGATGCGGATCGCGTCGATCCGCCGCGCCACGAGCACCGCAATCGCTTCCAGCGTCGCGAGATCGTCTGAGAGCAGCCGCCGGGCGGCGCTCAACTGCCCAATGACGATCACAAATCGCGGCTGATCGGCGGCCGGAATCGTGACGCAGGTCGCTGCCGGCGCCGGAAGGGGAGCGCCCGCCAGCGAATCGGCGGCAGCGGCGGCTTCCGCGCCGGCCATGACCGTGACGCCCAGACTGTCCTGCGTCACCGTGGTCCACTCGCGCCACGTCACGAAGGCCGCGTTCAGCGAAGGCGCGAGCAGCTCGCAGGTCGATCGCAGAAGCGCCTCCACATCGTC
>DASSGK010000012.1:0-6082 GCA_035693505.1 Vicinamibacterales bacterium | reverse complement strand
AGCGCATCCATCGCCCGGCTGATGCCGCTGCGGAATGTTTCGGCGCTGGCGATCATGTCTTTCGGATCCGGACCGCGACGGCCCGACGTCGCCGACGCCGTCATCCCGACGTAGCCGAGGCTGCGAAGGCGTGCGATCGTTTCGGCATCGGGCTTTGGCGCCTCGGTCTTTGCGGCCGCACCGAAACCCGATTCGATCTTCCCCAGCTCGCTGTTCATTCCGGCCGCCAGCGTGCTCCGGTCCGAGGCGAGGTTGCGCTGTTCCGCCGGATCGGCGCGCAGGTCGTACAGCTCCGGCTTCGGCGCATCGATGAATTTCAATCGATCGGCTCGTACCGACTTCTGCTCGCTCCACCCGTAGTGCCACTTCGGATAGTACGTCTCGGCGAACGAGGAGGGCGTCGTGCGGCGGGTCTTTCCCTCGACGAGGGTCGCGACACTCTCGCCGTCGACTCTGGGCATGGGCACCCCAACGATCCCGGCAAGCGTCGGCAGCACGTCGATGGCGCGCACCTGATCGCCGACGATCGTTCCGGCGTGTGCGCGTGCAGGCAGCCGCATGATCCACGGAATATGGAGCACGCTCTCGTACAGGAACATCCCGTGTTCCTGCTCGCCGTGCTCGCCGAGGCTCTCGCCATGATCGGAGACGACGGCGACGAGCGTGCGATCGAGGCGTCCGGTTCGTTCGAGGGCGCCGACGAGCCGCCCGATGCACGCGTCGACATAGGCGACCTCGCCGTCGTAGGGCGACGCTTTGAAGCGAGCCGCGAACGGCGGCGGCGGATCGTACGGCGCGTGCGCATCGTACAGGTGCACCCATTCGAAGAACGGCTGCGCGCCGCCGGCGTCGAGCCACTTCACCGCGGCGTCGACCACCGCATCGCCGCGCCGCTGCACCTGGAGCTTGAGCGCATCGCTGAAGCCGGGGAAGTCGGCGTCGAAGGTATCGAAGCCCTGCGCGAACCCGTACGGCGCCGTCAGGATGAACGCGCCGACGAATCCGCCCGTCCGGTAGCCGCGGGCCTTGAACAGTTCCGCCGCGGTCGTCGCGGTGTCGGGCACCGGCGTCGTGGCATTGTCACGAACGCCGAGGCGTGCCGGATACTGGCCGGTCAGCAGAGCCGCGTGAGCCGGACCGGTCAGCGGCGCCTGAGTGGTGGCGTCGGTGAAGCGGACGCCTTCGCGGGCCAGCCGATCCATGACCGGCGTTGCGGCCTTTGCGTATCCGTACGCGCCGATCCGATCCGCGCGTACCGTGTCGATGGTGATCAGGAGGACGTTCGGTGAAGACGACGGCTGAGTGAAGGCCGCAACCGAGAAGATGGAGGCGACAACAATGAACCACGAAACACACGAAAACCACGAAACACTCGAAAAACTCAAAAAACTCAAAAAACTCTTATGAGAGAGAAAAGCTCTCTTTTCGTGAGTTTCGTGAGTTTCGTGCGTTTCGTGCGTTTCGTGCGTTTCGTGCGTTTCGTGGCTTTCGAGGTACTCCACTCCGCCGCCTCATCGTGCTGAGCGCGCCGCGGAGGCCTTGGGTGTGGCGGCGAAGGCGCGCTTCGCTTCGGCCTTCAGGGCTTCCGCCTGTTTGCGGTTGCCGAACATCGTGTTCAGGCGCGCGGCGAGCGCGTAGCTCTCCGGCGTCGGCGTGACCCGGATCATGTCCTCCAGCATGCGCGACGCCGTTTCCGGTTTTCCGCTCGCCTGGTAAAGCATGGCCAGGCCGCTGCGCGCGCGGATGTTCTGAGGGAAGTATTTCAGCTCTTCGATGAACTGCTTCTCGGCGTCCGGATAGCGTTCGAGCCGCGCGAGGGTGTCGCCGGCATAGAAGTGCAGCTCGGTGATCTGCAGCGTGCCGGACTTCTTCAGCTCGTCGATCGCCTGCATGAACAGCGGCAGCGCATCGGCGTACTTCCCCTGGTCGTAGAGCAGCCGCGCGTCGATGAAGATCGGCAGCGGCAGCGTGGGATCCTCTGCACGCGCCAGACGGGCTTCCTCCCTCGCTCCGTCCGGATCGTGCTTCGCCAGCGCGATCTTCGCCAGCATCTCGTGCGCCGACGCCCGGGATCGATGATCCTTCTCGGCCGCGACATCGGCGGCGAGGCTCGCATGTTCGCGCGCCTCGTCGAGTTTTCTCAGCTTGAGCAGCCCGGCCGCGGCGCCGATGTACGCCGTCGGGTCCTGTGGTTTGAGCGCGATGTAATGCTTGTAGGCGTCGACGGAGAGATCGAAGCGATCCAGACGCGTGGCGAACACGGCGAGCTGGCTCCAGACGTCCGCCATCTCCGGCTCGTCGCGCAGGATCTGCTGCAGAAGCGCGATCGCCTGCGGCCACTTCCGCTCGCTGGCGAAATCGACCGCGGCGCGGTACCGCTCCAGAATCACCCGCTTGTCCTTCGGATCGGGCAGGTCGCTTCCCGGCTGGGTCGAGATGTCTGTTTGCGCGCCGACGTACCCGAGCGCCTGGAGACGTTCGCGCGCCTCGGCAGAGACCGTGGACGGCGTCTGAATCGTCGCGCTCGCGGCCACGCGATCGAGCGCGGCCCGCAGCGCCTGGCGCGGCTGCGGCCGCTCCTCCGCGAGGTTGGTGCGCTCATGGGGGTCGTGCGAGAGGTCGTACAGCTCTTCGCGCGGCGCCTTGATGTACCTGAAACGCTCGTCGGTCAGCGCGGTCAGCTCGCTCCAGCCGAAGTGGTACCGCGCGTACAACGCTTCGGAGTAAATCGTCGCCGGCGGCAGCTTGCCCGTGCCTTCCAGGATTGGCTTGAGCGAACGTCCCCGGAGATTCGCAACCCCGGGCGCCTTCACGAGGTCCAGGATCGTCGGCACGATGTCGATGTGCTGGACCAGATCGGTGATTCTCCGGCCCGCCCCGACGTTGCTTTCCTGCTTGATGATGAGCGGGACGTGAATCGCTTCGTCGTACACGAAGAGCCCGTGCTCCTGCTCGCCGTGATCGCCCAACCCTTCGCCGTGGTCCGACAGCAGGACGATCGTGGAGCGATCGTACAGCTGATGCGTCTTCAGGTACTTCACGAGACGGCCGACGATTTCGTCGGTATAGCCGATTTCGCCGTCGTACGGCGCGTAGGCGGCAAACCGTTCGGGCGGTGTGTACGGCTTGTGCGGCTCGTACAAGTGCAGGAACAGAAAAGCGCGCGACGTGCCGATCGAATCGAGCCAGTGCTCCGCGATCTGCTCGGACTCTCCGCCGTCGCGCTGCACCTGCCCGATCGACAACTCGGGCGAGCTGGGCGGCATCTCGCCGTCGAAGAAATCGAAGCCCTGGCCGATTCCCGTTTCCTTTCGCAGGACGTACGCGGACACCACGCCGCCGGTCGTGAAGCCTCGCTCGCGCAGCATCTGCGGAAGCAGGCGTTCATCCGGTTTCACGCTGAAGCCGACGTTGTCGCGCACGCCGGTTTCAAACGGCAATCGCCCCGACAGAAGAGCGGCGTGCGCGGGCAGCGTCTGCGGCGCGTGCGAGTACGCGCGCTCGAACACCGTGCCGTCGGCCGCGAGCGCGTCGATGGCGGGCGTCTTCACCTTTGTGTAGCCGTACGCCGGCAGGTGATCCGCTCTCAGCGTATCGACGGAGATGACGATGATTGGTCCGCTGACGGGCGCGGAGGCGCGCGCGTAGCGCCAGCCGCCGACGGCTGCTAGACCGGTACCGAGCGCTGCAAGGATGAGGATGCCAATGAATCGGAGAGGGCGGGACAAACTGAAATCCGGCCATGGCTGAAGGGCTAATGGCTGATGGCTAATGAAAGATGGTAAATGGTCGAACCATCAGCCATCAACCATGAGCCCTGAGCCTTTAGCCCTAAGCCATGACGTGTTTCTTATTTCTTCAGCTGTTCGATGACGGTCTTCGCCTGCGCGGCTTCCTGCGACGTGGGGTCGGCGCTGATCACCTTCTCCAGCATCTTGATCGTCGCATCCTTGTCGCCCTTGTTCAGCTGCACGAGCGCGAGCTTGAAGATGGGCTTGCCCCACGTGGGATCGAGGTCAACTGCCTTCTGGTACCAGCTCGCGGCTTCGTCTGTCTCTCCCTTCGAGAACTTCACCTCGCCCAGGTTGTAGTACACCTCGCGCGTCGGTTTCGGGCCCTGCGCCGCCTTGGTCAAGGTGTCTTCTGCCGCCTTGAGGTCGCCCTTCTCGAGGTTCGTCATGCCAAGGCCGACGATCGCCTTGTCGTTGGACGGATCGGTCTTGAGCAGGTCGTTGTACGCGGCGATCGCGTTGTCGTATTCCTTCTTGTTGCGGTAGGCCGCCGCGATCTGGAGATTGATGACGCTCAGCGCCGGCGCCTTGGTCATGATTTGACGATAGGCCGCAATCGCCTCGTCGTACTTCTGCGCGTTGTAGAGCGCATCGGCTGCAGCAAGATCGGCTTGAAGGTCCTTCGCCGCGGTGCCGCCAAGCGCGCTGGTCGGTCCGGGCGCGCCGCCTTTTTTCATGGTGAACGTCAACGGCGGGTTGGGCGCGCCGATAGTGGAGACGTTCAGCTTGCCGGCTTCGGGCCCGAAACCAGGAGCCTGCGCGGAGAACGACCACGTGCCCGACTTCAGTCCGATGATCGAAAAGCGGCCTTTGTCGTCGGTCGTTGCCGTGAAACTGCTGGGCGATGCCGCCGGATTTTCGGCGGTGACCGTGGCGCCTTTGATCGGATTGCCGGCCTCGTCTTTGACCACGCCGCCGACCCGGCCCGTTTGTGCGGCAGCCGAGCTCGCCAGCGCCACGACGAACAGCGCGGCCAGCAGCACACCGAACAGATGAACACGATGACGCATGCTCAGAACCCCCTGTAAAGGTTCAGTATATATTGAATTCCGTGAAACATCCCCTCGCGGCGCTGCCCGTTGCGGCCCTGATCGTCGTGGTCCGGCTCGCCGCGCAGGCGCCGCCCGTTGCGGTCGAATCGAGCGCCGGTTTCGCGCCGATCGGACCGCTCGTCGAGGCCGCCATCGCGCGGCACGATCTGCCTGGCGCGGTCGTCTTCGTCGGGCGAGGCGATGCCATCGTGTATCACCACGCGTTCGGACAGCGCGCGGTGCGGCCGTCTCCCGAGCCGATGACCGAAGATACGATCTTCGATCTCGCGTCGTTGACCAAGGTCGTCGCCACCACGACGAGCGTGATGAAGCTGGTCGAGGAGGGACGCATCCGGCTGAACGATCCGGTGGCGCAGTTCATCCCGGAGTTCGCCCGGTTCGGCAAGGACGGGATCACGATCCGCCACCTGCTGACGCATACGTCGGGCTTGCGGCCCGATCTCGAGCTCGAGGTCGAGTTTCATGGATCCGCCGAAGCGATTCGCCGCGCCTGCGACGAAGTCCCGACGGCGCCCCCCGGCGAGCGGTTCGTCTACAGCGACATCAACTTCTTCCTGCTCGGCGACATCGTCGGCCGCGTGAGCGGCCAGACGCTCGATCGCTACGCCAGGGCGGCGATCTTCGATCCGCTGGCCATGACCGAGACGACGTTTCTGCCGCCCGAATCGTGGCGGCCGCGCATCGCCCCGACAGAAGCGTGCGCGATGCTGTCCTGGCCATGCAGCGGCGATGCGCCGTTCCTGCGGGGCGTCGTCCACGATCCGACATCGCGCCGGATGGACGGCGTCGCCGGACACGCCGGACTCTTCAGCACGGCGGCCGATCTGTCCCGGTTCTGCCGGATGCTGCTCGACGGCGGCCGTCTGGGAGCGGCAAGGATCCTTTCACCAGCCACGGTCGCGCGCATGACGTCGCCGGCGACGCCGGTGGAGATGCACGCCGTGCGGGGGCTCGGGTGGGACATCGACTCGTCGTACTCGTCGAATCGCGGCGAACTGTTTCCGATCGGATCGTACGGGCACACGGGATTCACCGGCACCTCGCTGTGGCTCGATCCAGCCAGCAAGAGCTACGTGATCTTTCTGTCGAACCGCGTGCACCCAGACGGCAAAGGCGACGTGACGCCGCTGCGCGCCAGGGTCGCGACGGTCGCCGCGGCCGCGTTGTTGTCGCCGGACGATGTCGCGCGCGGAAGCGGGGAACGCCGCGACTTCGGCGGGTCTGAAAGACCCGCCCTAC
>DASSGK010000011.1:0-5256 GCA_035693505.1 Vicinamibacterales bacterium | reverse complement strand
CAGTTCCACGAACAGCCAGTCGAATGCCGTGCGCCCCCACAAGCCCCCAATCGGGCCCGTCTCGGGGTCTTCAATCATGACGATCAATGGCCGATGGTCGCTTCTTCCAACTTTCGATTCGTTGTAGGCCACGAGCCCACGCACAATCGCGTCGCGGGACACTTCGTCAGGAACGTCAGTTGTACGGATGATGAAAGCCATGCGCAACACAGATGGTGCCACACAGATGGTGACGCCTTCAGGAGACTAGCAATCTGAAGATACGGCGTGCTGCGTGATCATCACGATCCTGCGGCCGGAACCGGCTTGCCGTTGCCATGCGCTCTCGACGTCGGCCAGGGGAACCGGCTCGGTATCGATACGCAGTTTTCCGCCGGCGGCGAGCGCCCAGAGGTTTGGGAAGGCGTCGAAGATGGCCGTGTGCGGAATGCCGCCACCCCCGCTCCCGTAAATCTCTATCCCCGAGCTGCGCAATGCCGCGGCGGAGAGTGAGATGGTCGGTCCAGCCATTTCTCCGATCTCAACCAACCTGGTTCTCGACGACTCGGCGTTCAGGTCATGGCCGGTGAGAGCGTCGAGAAGCACCGTGGTCGGGTGACCCCACAGATAGTCGAGAACGATGTCGAACGGCGTGTGGTTGGCCTCGCGGACAAAGGCTGCGGTCAGTTCGCGGTCGGATTGATCGAGCGCGACAATCGCATCCGCGCCGAGGGCAGGCAATTTGTCCAACACATGCCTGTTGCGTCCGGCGGCCACGACACGTCCGGCGCCGAGGTGTTTGGCGATCTGGACGGCGAGCTGGCCGGCGACACCGGTCGCACCGAGCACCACGACCGTCTCCCCGGGTTTGAGTTGTGCGCGCCAGACGAGCGGAAGCCACGACGACAAGGCCGGATTCGGCAAAGCCGCGGCGCTGACATCATCGACCTCGTCAGGAACCGGCACACACCAAGCCCGCAAAACGACGCTTCGCTCCGCCATCATCCCGTAGGGCGGCCGAGAACCTCCGCAAAACACCCGGGTGCCATCGTCGAGTACGCCCACCCCATCAAGGCCGCAGACGACAGGTAAGTCAGGGTGGCGGTGATAGTGCGCGCCACTCGCGATCGCCTTATCGACGTTCTTCAGCGATGCGGCGTGGACCCGCACAATCACTTCACCGGGGCCCGCCGCGGGATCGGGGAAATCCTCACAACGAGGCGGTTGTCCGAGCGCGTGCAGTACCGCAGCCTTCACGGCGTGTTCCCTTTTCTATTCGCGCCCGTCACCAACGAAGCCAACACCCCGGCGATGGCCTTCATGTGAAATTTCCTGGCGTCCGAGAGCGACGGATGTTAGCACGTGACCTCGTGGAAGTGGGTCTTCGTGTGTTTCGTGTCTTCGCGGTTAACGCAGCGAGTCTCCGCAAGTAAGTTGATCGTTTTGTATAAAACAAAAGGGCGGCAGTCCTAAGACCACCGCCCTTCATTACTTCCAAACTTCCAGTTCTAACTTCTAAGTTCTAACTTCCTTCGAAGTCGTCTATTCCCCAAGATCCCCGGTCCGCGGTCCCAGGGCTTCCTCGGGTTCGACGAAGTACTCCATGTCGCGTTCCAGCTCGAGCTCATCGTCGCTCGGCTGCGGCGGCGCCGGCGGCGGCGGCGGTTCGTCCGCCGGGATCCGCACGTGCCGGTAGTACTCGAAGCCGGTGCCCGCCGGGATCAGCCGGCCCATCGTGACGTTCTCCTTCAGGCCGCGCAGGTGATCGACCTTGCCGGAAATCGACGCCTCGGTGAGGACGCGCGTGGTCTCCTGGAACGACGCGGCCGAGATGAACGAGTCGGTCGAGAGCGACGCCTTCGTGATGCCGAGGAGCAGCGGACGGCCCTGAGCCGGACGCCCATCCTCCTTGATCACGCGCTCGTTCTCTTCGAGGAACCGGAACTTGTCCACCTGCTCGTCGACGAGGAATTCGGTGTCGCCGACATCTTCGATCTTGACCCACCGCATCATCTGGCGCGCGATGGTCTCGATGTGCTTGTCGTTGATGTTGACGCCCTGCAGCCGGTAGACCTCCTGAATCTCGTTGACCAGGTACGACTGCAGCGCCTTCTCGCCGAGCACGTTCAGGATGTCGTGCGGGTTGGACGGCCCGTCCATCAGCGGCTCGCCCGCCCGGACGCGCTCGCCTTCCTGCACGTTGACGTGGACGCCGCGCGGGAGCGCATATTCGCGCGGCTCCGCGCCCGGCTCGTCCGGCACGATGATGATCTTCCGCTGTCCCTTGACGATGCCGCCGTGCTTGACGACGCCGTCGATCTCGGAGATGACCGCCGTCTCACGCGGCTTGCGCGCCTCGAACAGCTCGACCACGCGCGGCAGACCGCCCGTGATGTCCTTGGTCTTGGTCGTCTCGCGCGGGATTTTGGCGAGCACATCGCCCGCCGACACCATCTCGCCGTCCTGCACCATGAGGTGCGCGTGCGACGGCATGTGGTACTTGCGGTTGACCTTCCCGTCTTTGCCCTTGATCTCGACCGCCGGCTGCTTCTTCTCGTCCGGCGAGTCGACGATGATGAGGCGCGAGAGGCCGGTAACCTCGTCGACTTCCTCGTGCACCGTGATGCCTTCGAGAATGTCCTTGAACCGGATCTGGCCGGGCTCCTCGGTGAGGATGGAGAAGGTATACGGATCCCACTCGACCAGGACCTGGCCCTGCTCGACGTGCTGGTTCTCCTTCACCTTCAGCCGCGCGCCGTAGACGATCGGGTAGCGCTCGCGATCGCGCCCCTTCGCGTCCTGAACGACGAGCGAACCGCTGCGATTCATGACGACCAGGTTGCCGTCCTTCGCTTCGACGACCTGGAGGCCGTCGAACTTCGCCGTGCCGGCGTTGCGCGCCTCGAGCGTCGACTGCTCGGAGACGCGTGACGCCGTGCCGCCGATGTGGAACGTTCTCATCGTCAGCTGCGTGCCCGGCTCGCCGATGGACTGCGCCGCGATGACGCCGACCGCCTGTCCCAGCTCCACCATCTTGCCGGTGGCGAGGTCGCGGCCGTAGCACTTCGCGCAGACGCCGCGCCGCGACGTGCAGGTGAGCACCGACCGGATCTTCACTTTCTCGATGCCCGCATCCTGGATCGCGGACGAGATCGCCTCGTCCATGATCTCGTTCACTTCGACGATCGTCTCGCCGGTGAACGGATCGGTGATGCGCTCGAGCGTCGTGCGGCCGATGATGCGATCGCGCAACGGCTCGATCACCTCGCCCTGCTCGACGATCGCGCGCGCTTCGATGCCATCCACGGTGCCGCAATCCGGCTCGTGGATGATCACGTCCTGCGCCACATCGACGAGCCGGCGCGTGAGGTAACCCGAGTCGGCCGTCTTGAGCGCCGTGTCGGCCAGACCCTTGCGGGCGCCGTGTGTCGAAATGAAGTACTGCAGCACGGTGAGGCCTTCACGGAAGTTCGACGTGATCGGCGTCTCGATGATTTCGCCCGACGGCTTCGCCATCAAGCCGCGCATGCCGGCGAGCTGGCGGATCTGCTGTTTCGATCCGCGCGCGCCGGAGTCGGCCATGATGTAGACCGGGTTGAACTGCCGGCCGTCCTTGTCGATGGTCTCCATCTCGGAGAACATCGCGTTGGCGATGTCTTCGGTCGCTTCCGACCAGATGGCGATCACCTTGTTGTAGCGCTCGCCGTTGGTGATGGCGCCCTCCAGGTACTGCGACTCGACCTTGATGACCTCGTCGCGGGCCGCGCCCACGAGCGTGACCTTCTTCTCCGGGATCACCAGGTCGTCGATGCCGATCGACAGCCCCGACTTGGTGGCATACGTGAAGCCCAGGTTCTTGAGCGAGTCGAGCATCTCGACGGTCTTCTCGAGGCCGAAGCGCAGGTAGCAGCTCTGCACGAGCTGCTGCAGCCCCTTCTTCTTCAGGAGGCCGTTGACGAACGGCATCTCCGGCGGAATGGACTGGTTCAGGATGACGCGGCCGACGGTCGTGTTGATGATCTTGCCCTTGACCGTCTGCACTTCCGTGCGGAGCACGTCCTGGTCGTCGCGCGACGCGGTCAGGTCCTGGATGTCGCCTGTGTAGCGCAGGCGGATCGGCGAGAGCGTTTCGAGCTCCCCCGCTTCCAGCGCCAGCATGACGTCTTCAGGATTGCCGAACGCGCGCCCCTCACCCTTGGCGCCCGACTTCGACTTCGTCAGGTAGTAGCACCCGAGCACGATGTCCTGCGACGGAATCGCGATCGGCGCGCCGTGCGCCGGGGAGAGGATGTTGTTGCTCGACAGCATCAGCACCGACGCTTCGATCTGCGCTTCCGGCGACAGCGGGATGTGGACGGCCATCTGGTCGCCGTCGAAGTCCGCGTTGAACGCCGTGCAGACGAGCGGGTGAATGCGAATCGCCTTGCCCTCGACCAGCACCGGCTCGAACGCCTGGATGCCGAGACGATGCAGCGTCGGCGCGCGGTTCAGCAGGACCGGATGCTCGCGAATGACTTCCTCGAGCACGTCCCACACTTCCGGACGCTGGAGCTCGACCATCTCCTTCGCCTGCTTGATGGTCTGAACCAGGCCGCGCTCTTCGAGCTTGTTGTAGATGAACGGCTTGAAGAGCTCGAGCGCCATCTTCTTCGGCAGGCCGCACTGGTGCAGCTTCAGCTCGGGACCGACGACGATCACCGAACGGCCGGAGTAGTCGACGCGCTTGCCGAGCAGGTTCTGGCGGAACCGGCCCTGCTTGCCCTTGAGCGTATCCGAGAGCGACTTCAGCGGGCGGTTGTTGGCGCCGCGCAGCACGCGGCCGCGGCGGCCGTTGTCGAACAGCGCGTCCACCGCTTCCTGAAGCATGCGCTTCTCGTTGCGGATGATGACGTCGGGCGCCTTGAGCTCCATCAGCTTCTTCAACCGGTTGTTGCGGTTGATGACGCGGCGATAGAGGTCGTTGAGGTCCGAGGTCGCGAAGCGGCCGCCGTCGAGCGGCACGAGCGGGCGCAGTTCCGGTGGAATGACCGGAATCACGTCGAGAATCATCCATTCGGGACGGTTGCTCGACTTGCGGAACGAGTCGACGACCTTGAGGCGCTTGGCGTACTTCAGCTTCTTCTGCGCCGACAGCTCGCCGCGCATCTTCTCGCGCAGTTCGACGGCCAGTCGCTCGATGTTGACGCGCTTCAGCAGCTCCTTGATCGCCTCGGCGCCCATCTGCGCCTTGAAGCGATGCTGGTGCTCTTCACGCGCCTTGCGGTACTGCTCTTCGTT
>DASSGK010000010.1:0-11205 GCA_035693505.1 Vicinamibacterales bacterium | reverse complement strand
GGCGCGCCGCCGGCCACCGACGGGATGATGCTGACCGTATCGTCGGTCTTCACCGACGTCTGCTCTTTCTGCAGATACCGGATGTCCTCGTCGTTTACGTAAATGTTCACGAAGCTGCGCAGCTTGCCCTGATCGTTGTAGAGATGGGCTTTCAGGCCAGCGTGCTTCGCGGTCAGGTCGGCAAGCAGCTCGCCTACGGTTGCGCCGGACGCATCGACTGCGTCCTGCTTATCCGTGTACGGCCGGAGCGGGGTCGGGATGAGAATTTTCGCCATGGTTGAGAGTGCCCTCTTCGAAACGTGAACGATCTTCTTTCAGGTACCACACGGTCATATCACCGGCCGTCGCGCCTTTGGCGCTAGGGCCTGGCAAGCTCGCCGTCGCGCCGTTGGCGCTCTGGCGTGGCGGGCCCGGCGTCGCGCCGTTAGCGCTCTGGCGTGGCAGACCGGGCGTCGCGTTTTTTTCCGCGCCATCGCCCGCTACCGCCACGATGATGTAGGCGAACGTGGGCCATGCGTGATCGAGGTCGTACTGCGACGGCCGCGCCGGATGATCCGGGTGCGAGTGATAAAAGCCGAGGAGCTCGACGCCGAGCTCGGTGGCGCGGCGCTCGGCGAGCTGGTAGTCGGACGGCCGCACCATGAAGCGGCGCCGCGGTCCTTCGTCAGTGGTGTTCGGCAGCGCCACAATCGCGCTCACGACACCGTCGCGTCCGACGAGTGCGCCGCAACATTCGTGCGGATATGTCTCCTGACCGTGCTGGCGAATGGCGGTGTCGACGTCGATCGAGATGGTCAGCTGCTGGCTAGTCATCGAGCGTCCAGAAACTCTCGTTGAGATATTTTTCGGCGCCGTCGGGGAAAACGGTCACGATGACGCCGCGGTCCAGGCGCTTCGCCACGTCGAGCATCGCGGCCACCGCCGCACCGGAAGAGATGCCCGCAAGCAGTCCCTCTTCGCGCGCCAGGCGGCGCACCATCCGGTACGCACGCTCGGTATCGATCCGCAAGTCCTCGTCGGCGAGCGACGGATCGTAGATCGACGGGACGATCGCCGACTCCATGTGCTTCAGCCCCTCGAGACCGTGAAAAGGCCCCTGCGGCTGGAATGAGATCAGCTTGATGCCGGGACTGAACTTGCGCAGCCGCCGGCCCGTGCCGATGAACGTCCCGCTCGTCCCGAGACCGGCAACGAAATGCGTCAGGCGGCCGCTGGTCTGCTCGATGATTTCCGGGGCCGTCGTGTCGTAGTGCGCCCGCCAGTTGCCGTCGTTGCTGTACTGGTCGGGATAGAAATAGCGATCGGGGTTCTCGGCGTAGATCCGCCGCGCTTCGCGAATCGACCCGTCGGTGCTCTCGAGCGGGTTGGTGAGAATCAGCTCGGCCCCGAGGGCGCGCAGAATCAGCTTCCGCTCCGCGCTCGCGTTCTCCGGCATGCAGAGCATTACCTTGTAGCCGCGCGCCGCGCCCACCATCGCATAGGCGATCCCGGTATTGCCGGACGTCGCGTCGATGATGACTTTGCCCGGCGTGAGCTTGCCGGACGCCTCGCCCTCGAGAATCATGCGCGCCGCCGCGCGATCCTTGACGGAGCCGCCCGGATTCTGCCACTCCGCCTTGGCGTATAGCTCGACGCCCGGGCTTTCGCGCTCGAACTGGTGAAGCCGGACGAGCGGCGTCCGTCCGATCATGTCGAGCACGGACGAATCGGGCGCCCGATTCAGCACCGAAGAGGCTTCAATTGAGGTCATGCCGATATCCGACCAAACTAGTCCTGATTTTATCAACCTCGCGAACCCTGTCAAACTGGCCGGAATCCGTGCCTATCGAGACCCACGCCGCGACCCAGGACGCCACAACCCGCGTCGGCGGCTGGCTGTTCCGCCATCGAACGTCGATCCCGCTGCCGGCGGCCATAGCCATTCTGACGCTCAGGCTCGGCGAAGCGCCCCCGTCTGCCGCTCTCGTGGGGATCGGGATCGCCATCACGCTGGCGGGAGAGCTGATTCGCCTGTGGGGCGTTCACTACATCGGCGCCATCTCGCGCACGCGAAGCGACCGCCTGGGACCTCTCGTGGCGGCCGGTCCATTTGCCCTCGTGCGCAACCCGCTTTACGTCGGCAATATCCTGCTGTGGGTGGGATTCGCGCTTGCGGCGCGACTGATCTGGCTGGCGCCGGTGATCTTCGTGCTCCTCGCGCTCGAATACCACGCGATCGTGCGGTGGGAGGAAACGCTGCTCGAGTCGCGCCTGGGCCAGGCGTACCGCGACTACGCCGCGCGCGTGCCCCGGTGGGTGCCTCTGTTGTTCAACCGCGGAGACCGCAAAGATCGCGGAGACAAAGATCCTTTTGAGAAAGATCGGTTTTCGTGGACCGACACGCTGTTCAGCGAGCGCGGGACTTTCGTGGCGATGGCCGTGGGCTATCTGCTGCTTTGGATAAAGGCTCGTTTCTGAGGGTCTGCCACAAGTACCAAGAAGCGACGGAACGGTAAGGCCGCCACGCTTCACCGATCTTCAGCACGCGCCTGGCGTCAGGACGCTTGCGCAGACGGTAGAGGCGCTGGATCGCCACAACGATGCCCAGGTCGCCGCCGGGAAGCACGTCGGGCCGATGGAGGCGGAACATCAGGAACATCTCGGCGGTCCAGCGTCCGAAGCCCTTGACCGCCACCAGCCGCTCGATGACGGCTTCATCAGGCAGCGCATCGAGCTCGTCGAGGTTCAGGCGTCCATCCATCAGGCGCGCCGACAGATCCCGGAGGTAGCCGACCTTCTGTCCGCTCAACCCGACCGAACGCAGACGCTCGTCGCTCTGGGCCGCGATTGCCGCCGCATCCGGAATGCGATGGTCGGGAAACAGCGCGACGAAGCGCCCGAATATGGTCGCCGCCGCCTTGGTCGACAGCTGCTGGCTGACGATGGCGCCAATGAGCGCGCTCAGATGATCGGCTCGCTGACGTTCGGCCATCCCGCAGGCGCCGATCTTTTTTATGACCGCACCGAGCACAGGATCGCGCCGCATCAAGTAGCGGCGTGCCTTCACGTAGCCTTCCGAGGTCAGCGAGACGGGCGACGAATTCACTGCTGCTGGTGTCATCTTCTTCATCGAGTCACGCGCTGCACGCGATCCTGAATCCCACGCTATAGGAATACGTGTCGGGCGGCACCTTGTGCCGGTACGCGCACCTCAGCATCGTGGCATCGTCGTTGAGCCACGATCCGCCGCGAACGATCCGCAGGTTGCCCGATTGTGGACCTTGAGGGTCGCGCATCTCGCCGAGCCCGTAGTAGTCCGGGCTATACCAGTCGGCGACCCATTCCCACACATTGCCACAAACATCGTGCAGTCCGTAGGCGTTCGGTTCGTAGGTGCCCACGGGACGAGTGCCGCGCTCGTGCCTGCTCGAAGGGTCGTTGAGAAAATTGCCGCGCGAGCTGACAAGATCGTTGCCCCATGGATAGCGAAGCCCCTCGGCGCCGCCTCTCGCCGCCTTCTCCCACTCAGCTTCCGTCGGCAAACGTACGAGCCGGTTGGTCGTCGCCGTCAGCCAGCTGCAATACGCCAGCGCATCATCGTAACGGACGAGGACGACGGGGTGGCCGCCGCGAGCGGCCGGCGGCTGGTCGTTTTCCCAGACATACGGCGTCGCGCTCTCGCGAAACAACGCCTCTCGCCCATGGGTGATGAGCGGAAGATCGCGAACCACCGGCGCTGGATATCCGGTTGCCCGCACGAACCGCGCGTACTCATCGTTGGTGACGGGAAAGCGTCCGATGAAGAACTCGCTGACGTGCACGTGGTGGACGGGACGTTCGTCCTCCTCGGCGTCGGCGGCCCCCATCAGGAAATCGCCGCCGGATATCCGAGCCAGATCTTGCAACAATGTCTGCATTTGTCGTGAAAACGGCGGTCAGTATAGTCCACGACCGGACACCCACTGTCACGCCGAAGTCGAAGTCGTGCAGGCTGGCCGGCTTGCAGAGTAAAGTGGCCGCCATGAAGATCGAGCCGTTTGAACTGGAGCGGCTGCAGTCCACGTTCGAACATCAGGTGGACTTCAACCTGTCCGAGAGCGGTGTGGAGCCGTTGACGCTCGGCGAGCTCATCGAAGATCCCGTCTCGCGGACCGCGCTCCTCTCCGAGCACTTGTCCTACACGCAAACCAATGGCACGGCACTGTTGCGCGAGCGAGTCGCGGCGCAATATCAGAACGCGACCGTCGATCACGTGCTGGTCACCAACGGCGGAGCCGAAGCGAACTACGTCACGATGTGGAACCTGGTCGAACCTGGCGACGAGGTCGTGATGATGGTGCCGAACTTCATGCAGGCGTGGGGAGTGGGCCGCGCCTTCGGAGCGGTGATGAAGGAATGGCCGCTCGCGCGGCCAGGAGATGCAACACGAGGCGACAGTCAATGGCGCATCGACATCGACGCGCTCGAACGTTTAGTGACACCGCGGACCAAAGTCATTGCGATCTGCAATCCCAACAACCCGACCGGTACGCGGTTCGAGAGCAGCGACCTCGATCGCATCGCCGCGATCGCCGACAAGTACGGCAGCTGGATCCTGTCGGACGAGATTTATCGCGGCGCGGAGAGGGACGGCCGCGAAACGCCGACGATGTGGTCGCGTTCCGATCGCGTGATCGTCACGAGCGGGCTATCGAAAGCGTACGGTCTGCCTGGATTGCGCATCGGGTGGATCGTCGGCCCAGCGTCACGTATCGCGTCGCTCTGGTCGTTTCACGATTACACGACCATCGCGCCCAGCGCGCTCAGCGACACGCTGGCGCGGCACGCCCTCGAGGCATCGATGCGCCAGCGGCTGCTGGCACGGACACGCAGTATTCTGAATCGCAACTTTCCGATCGTCGCGAGCTGGCTCGACGAAGGCGGCGACCTCTTCAGCTACGTCCCACCTGACGCCGGAGCGATGGTGTACGTCCGCTACCATCATCCGATCAACTCGACGGATCTCATCACGAGGCTGCGGCTGGAGAAAAGCGTACTCGTCGTGCCGGGCGATCATTTCGGCATGGACGGCTTCCTGCGATTCGGGTTCGGCGAGCGACCCGAGAAGCTTCGTGCCGCTCTCGGGCGGGTGCGCGAAGGCCTGACGGATTGCGGACTGACGCTCTCGAAGGCCCGACTGCAGACAACCGATTGAAGACTACCGAGTGACGTTCGATCTGCTGCTGGTCGGCCACGGAAATGTCGCGCGGCGATTCGTCGAATTGCTCGACGAACAGTCGGCCGTTCGCGCCCGCATCGTCGGCATCGCGACGCGCCATCATGGCTGCACGCTCGATCGACGAACGGTCACGCCCGCATCGACTGTGCACTTCATCCGCGACGCCGTGAAGGCGCATGCTGCGGCAGCCAGGGCCGGACGTCTCGTCCTCGTCGAGACGACGACGCTCGACATCGAAAGGGGCGAGCCGGCCACCAGCCACGTCCTGGCGGCGCTTGCGGGAGGCGCGCACGTCATCACGGCCAACAAAGGACCTGCGGCCTTTGCATACCGGCGGTTGGCGAGAGCGTCGGAAAAGGCCCGGCGACGCTTCCTCTTCGAGGGCGCGGTGATGGACGGCGTGCCGATCTTCAACCTGGTCCGGCGGACGCTGCCTGCCGTGCAGATCCTGGGGTTCCGCGGCGTCGTGAACAGCACCACGAACTTCATCATCACGGCTCTGGAACAAGGCCAGCGATTCGGCGATGCCCTGGCAGAAATGCAGGCGCGCGGGATTGCCGAGGCCGACGCGTCGCTCGACGTCGACGGCTGGGACGCCGCCGCGAAAGCGGCGGCGCTCGCCAACGTCCTGCTCGGCGCGAATATCACGCCGCGACAGGTCGAACGCCGTGGGATCGATACCGATACCGGATTGCAGGCGCGAAAGGCCCGAGACGCGGGCCGCAGGCTGAAGCTCGTCGCACGAGCGGAACGGATTGGCTGCGGCGTCCGGGCAAGCGTCTCGCCGGAGGAACTACCGGGCGACGACCTGCTCGCGGGAGTCGAAGGTCAACAGAACGCGCTCATCCTGCGTACAGACCTGCTCGAGGAAATCGCGATCGTGCAGCGCGGAGGGAGCCTCACGCAGACGGCTTACGCGCTGCTCTCCGATCTCGTGGCCATCAGCGAGGACGTCAGTGCCGGGAGCGCCACGCGTCGATCGCCTGCTCGAGCGCGGGGACGTCGAACCCTTTGACGACGCGGTCTTCGAACATCGTCACCGGGATGGTGCGGTATCCACGCGCAACCAGATCGTCGTACGCCTTGTCGTCCTCGTCGACGTTGTGCGCCGTGAACGGCACACCGGCTCGTGAAAGAAACTCTTTCACCTGTTCACAGCTTCGTCAGGCGCTGCCCGCGTAGACGATAATCATTCCTTCCATTATGGCGCCACTCGACGGAATCACCGTTCTCGACCTGACACGCGTGCTGTCAGGACCCTATTGCACGATGCTGCTCGCCGACATGGGCGCACGCGTCATCAAGGTTGAACAGCCGCACAAAGGCGACGACACGCGCGCCTGGGGACCGCCGTTTCTCGAAGGAGAAAGCGCCTACTTTCTCAGCATCAACCGGAACAAGGAAAGCGTCACCCTCGACTTCAAACATCGCGAAGGGCGAGCCTTGCTGGAGCAATTGCTCGGCCGGGCCGACGTGCTCGTCGAAAACTTCCGCCCCGGGACGCTGACCAGGCTTGGTCTCGACTACGAAACGCTCTCGAAAAACTACCCGCGCCTGGTCTACTGCTCGATTTCCGGTTTCGGCCACACCGGCCCGCGCTGGAAGCAGCCGGGATACGACGCCATCATGCAAGCCGAGGGCGGTTTGATGAGCATCACCGGCACTGCGGACGGGCCGCCGGTCAGACTCGGCGTCGCGATCGTCGACATCGTCTCCGGAATGTTTGCGGCGTACGGCATCGCGATGGCGCTGCTCGCGCGCGAGCGAACAGGCAAAGGCCAGGAAGTGGACCTCGCGATGCTCGACGCCACGGTGGCGCTCCTCACCTATCAGGCGGGCAACTTCTTCGCGAGCGGCAAGGTTCCAGCGCGCCTCGGCAATCGCCACCCGAGCATCGTGCCGTACGAAACATTCACCGCGTCGGACGGCGATTTCGTGCTCGCCGTCGGCAACGACGATCAGTGGCGGACATTCTGCCGTGTGGCCGGGCTGGTCGACGATGGCCGGTTCGCCACCAACCGGCAGCGAGTGTCCGGCTACGATTCGCTGAGGCCGTTCGTGGCCGAACGCTTGAAAGAACGTCCGCGACAGCATTGGATCGACACATTGACCGCGGCCGGGGTTCCGTGCGGATCCGTCCGGACTTTCGACGAGCTGTTCGCCGATCCGCAAATCGATGCGCGTGAGATGATCGCGATGGTCGAGCACGCGACGATCGGTCCGTTGAAGGCGCTCGGCGTACCGATCAAGTTGTCGGAGACACCGGGAGCGATACGAACGCCGCCGCCGACGCTGGGACAGCACACCGACGCCATACTGGGACACGATCTTGGTTTGAGCGCCGAGGCGATCGCCGATTTGCGTCGGCAGCAGGTCATCTAACCGTTATGGAAATCTCTCTCGTACGTAAACGCCTGAGCGACACTATCGAGCGCGCGAAACGGCAGGCCGCCGAGCGTCGCGCTCGAGGCGATCAGGCATCGCGCGATTTCGATCTGTTCCTGCAGAAGATCGCAGTGCCGCTCTTTCGGCAGCTGGCCAACGCGCTGAAGGCCGAAGGCTATGCGTTCACGGTCTTCACGCCGTCAGGCAGCGTCCGTCTGATGTCCGACCGTTCCGCATCGGACTTCGTCGAGCTGACGCTCGATACCTCGGAGAACCCGCCGCGCGTGATCGGACAGGTCAGCCGCGAGCGCGGACGCAGGGTTCTGGACACCGAACGCGCGATCGGCGCGCCGGATACGCTGACCGAAGAGCAGTTACTGGATTTTCTGATGAAGGAAATGGAAGCGTTCGTCGAACGATAGGACAGGCAGGATAGGCTGGATGGGCGGGATGGGCAGGACGGGCTGGACAGGCAGGATGGACTGGATAGGCAAGATGACCGGTCACGTCCGGCTGTCGGCCGATCCGGCCCATCCCGCCGATCCTGCCCTTCCCGCCCTTCCGGCCTGTCCCGCCCTTCCGGCCTGTCCTGCCCTGTTTGTTACCCGTTAGCGAGGTGCTCGACGAACGACGTGTCGATGCCCTGACGATTGAGCGCGCCGAGGAAACCGGGACGATCCGGCGAGTGGCGCCAGGCATCGCGCACTTCGACCGAGCCGTTCCGCACGAGGCCAACGAGCGCATCGTTGAGCGGCATCATGCCGTGGCCGCGCCCGCCTTCGAGCGCCATCGGCAGCTGTGAGGTCTTGCCCTCCGCGATCGCGCTCGACACCGCCGGCGTGTTGAGCAGCACTTCGCGCGCCGGGAGCCGGCCGCCGCCAATCTTCCGCAGCAGGACCTGCGCGATCACGCCGCGCATCGCGTGCGCCAGCGACATCTGCACCTGCCGCTGCTGCTCGGGCGGGTACAAATCGATGATGCGATCGATGGCACCCGTGGCGGTGTGCGCGGTGAATCCGCCGACGACCAGGCGTCCGGCCGCCGCGCCTTCGAGGGCGAGGTTCATCAGCGCGCCCGTGCGCAGTTCCTCGACGACGAGCACGTCGGGATCCTCGCGCAGCGCCGCGCGCATGGCCGCGAGCAAGTCCTCGTCGTTGCCGCGCACCTCGCGCTGGCTGATGAACGAGTTGCCGCGCTCGTGCTGAATGGTGATCTCGCGCTCGATCGTGATGATGTGGTCGCGGCGCGTCCGGTTCATCAGATCCACGAACGCGGCCATCGTCGTCCGCTTCCCGCTCGAGCGCGTTCCGGCGATCAGCACCAGCCCTTCGGGCTCGACCGCGAGCGACTGCATCTGCTTCGGCAGGCCGACTTCGTCCGCGGACACCGAACGCGTCGGCATGAGTCGGAACACACCGCCGGGTCCTCGCTGATCGCGGAAGCTCATGCAACGAACCCGTCCAACGCCTTCGAGCTGGGAAATCCACTCGGTCGCCGCGCCGGTGCGGAGCGCTTCGTGGCTCCGGGCAGGCATGAGGGTCAAGAGGAGCGACTCCACATCGCGGGCGGCATGGACCGGCTCACCGTCGAGCATCTGGAGCTCGCCGTCGACGCGGACGGACGGACGCGATCCCGACGACAGATAGAGCGTCGACGCACCACGCGCGGACGACACGCGCAGCAGCCGTTCCAGACCGGAGAGCATCGGATCTTCGACTGCCGGCGCAGGCGTCTCAGAGCGGATCGGATTTCGCGAGATGTTCAGGACGACGGCCGGCTGCGGCGGAACGGGACGGACCTGGGAAGCGGCCGTCACTTCATGAACGGACTCGGAAGCGGCGGACGATTCAGCCCGCATGTCCGCGTGTGCCGGTTCGCCAAGCTGTTCGACTGAGGCGGCCATCGACGCGGGTTGATGGACGATCTCAGGCGGCGTCGCGGACACTGCGCTAAATGGTACCTCAGACGCAGCCACTGACGCGGCCGGTGCTTCGAGTGTCATATCCGCGGCGGCTGTCACGGATTCCGATGCGCGTACCGATCCGGGTATCGAGGCGATTGCCGGCGCCTCGTCCGACGCGTCGAACGCAAAGGTCACGGGTTCCATGCCGCCGGCCGGTGGAACAGCAGCGGCGAGCGGCCAGCGATCGAAAGGCGTGGAGCCAGCTTCCGTACGTGGATTGACGAGTTCGAGCTCGACGATCGGCCCCGATGACGCGACGCGCGCCGCTTCGCGGCGTGCTTCGTCGGCCGCCACACGCTCGGCGTCGTGCCGGGCCTGTTCCTCCGCGGCAACACGGGCCGCTTCGCGCGCGACTTCCTCTGCCGCTGTGCGCTCGGCTTCGTGGCGGGCTGCCGCCGCGACTGCCGCTCGCGCCGCTTCGCGTACAGCTTCCTCGACCACCGCAATGCGTGCGGCCTCGCGTTCTGCTTCCGCCGCGGCAGCGATACGTGACGCTTCGAGCGCCGCTTCTTCGGCCTTCGCGCGTTCCGCTTCGCGGTGTGCTTCCTCGGCCACGGCCATGCGGACGGCCAGACGCTCCGCCTCCTCCACGGCAGCGATGCGCGCGGCTTCGCGCGCTGTGACTTCCGCAACCAGTCGTTCCGCCTCCCGCCGCGCATCTTCAGTCGCGGTGACGAGCGCCGCCTCCAATGCCGCGGTGGCCGCTGCCACGCGCTCGGCCTCACGCCGCGCTTCGTCGGCGAGGGCTCGACGTTCCGCCTCGCGCGCCGCTTCTTCGAACGCGGCCATCCGCGCCGCTTCGCGTTCCGCTTGCTCGGCCGCCGCCGCACGGACCGCTGCAAGGGCCACTTCCTCGGCCGCTATCTGGCTGGCCTCGCGCCGCGCGGCTTCGGCCGCCAGGCGTGCCGCTTCCTGCGCCGCCTTTTCGGCCGCCGCCACACGCGCGGCTTCACGCGCCGCCTCCTGCGCCGCGGCCTGACGCGCGGCTTCGCGAGCGGCCTCCTCGACCGCGGCGAGGCGTGCGGCTCCACGAGCAGCTTCTTCGGCTGCCGCGATACGCGCGAGCTCGATCGCGGCGGCGCCAGCGGAAAGGCGCTCGACTTCACGCCGCGCGTCCTCGGCCGCAGCGATCCGCGCAGCGTTGATCGCCGCTTCCATGGCCGCCACACGCTCGACTTCGCGCCGCTTCTCCTGTTCCGCTTCGAGCCGTGCCGCCTCGCGCGCGGATGCTTCTGCCGCCGCCATAACCGCCGCTTCCCGCTGGGCTTTCTCGGCTGCGGCCGCTCGAGCCGCTTCGACCGCCGCTTCTTCAGCAGCGATGCGCGCGGCCTCCCGTGCTTTTTCTTCCGCCGCCTGTCGCTCGGCCGCTCGCTGCGCTTCCTCGGCTGCCCGGGCGCGTGCCGCTTCGCGCTCGGCCTCTTCCGCGGCTGCTGCGCGGGCTGCCTGTCGTGCCCGTTCCTCTTCGGCCGCGGCGATCAACGCCGCTTCGTGCTCCGCTCTCGCGACTGCTGCCACGCGCGCCGCTTCGATCGCCGCTTCTTCGGCCGCCGCGCGCGCCGCTTCCCGCGCCGCTTCTTCCGCCGCCAGACGTTGGGCTTCGCGCCTGGCGTCCTCGGCGGCCTTCGCGCGGGCGGCTTCCTGCTCGGCCTCCGCCGCCGCC
>DASSGK010000009.1:0-3653 GCA_035693505.1 Vicinamibacterales bacterium | reverse complement strand
CTGTACGAACTGCTCGCGCGTCCGTTCAACCAGCCGATTGAGTCGTTCGAGCCAGGCTTCGCGCACGTCGCACGCGAGCTGAAGACGCCGTTGGCCGGTTTTGGAGCGCCGCCTGAGGCCGCGCCTTCGCGGCAGCGCCGGTTCGAGCGCTATCTCGCCCTCGTCGGCGATCTCCACCGCTCGGGCATACCCATCGTCGCCGGCACCGATCAATCCGTGCCCGGCTTCAGCCTGCACCGCGAGATCGAGTTGGAGGTCAAGGCGGGGTTCACGCCGCTCGCCGCGCTTCAGGCCGCGACGATCGTCCCCGCGCGGGTGATGAAGAAGGACGCTGACAGCGGGTCGATCGAGGTCGGCAAGCGCGGCGACATCGTCATCCTCGATGCGAACCCGCTTGACGACATCAGGAACACGCGCAAGATCTTCCGCGTCGTCACGAACGGGCGTGTGTTCGAGCCTGCGCCGTTGTGGGAAAGCGTGGGATTCTTGCCGTAGCGCCGACTCGTCTCGAGTCGTTAAGACTCCCTTCGAGCCTTGTGTCCTTTGCGGTGATCTTCCTGGATGTGTTCGTGTCCGAGTGGCACCTTCTTCCGCCTCGGCCTTCCTAACCAGTTAAAGAACAGCAGCACGAGGGCCGCGGGCACGAGCGCGCCCCACCAGCCGTGCAGTCCGAGGCGATCCATTGCGCCCGGACCGACCTTCGTCACGACGAGCATGATCGCACCCGCCCACAGGAACGCGCTCGTGAGGTTGAGCAACGAGAACTGCCATCGTTTGACGCCTGCGTACGCCGACGCAATCGGTATTGCGGTACGGAGGCCTGGAAGAAAACGGCTGATCAGAAGAATCAGGATCTTGTTGTCTCTGACGCGGTGAACGACCGCGTCGCGGTGACGCGCCATCCACGGATAGCGATCGAGCCAGTGGATGCGGCCTCGGAGCAGATAGAACCAGATCTGATCGCCGGTCGCGCCGCCGAGAGCTCCGGCGACGAGCACGCCCTGCCACGCGAGCTTCCCCGCGCCGGCCGCCACGCACATCGTGATGTAGTAGATCTCGCCTTCGATGATGGCGAAGAGAAAAACGGGAACGTAGATCAGCATCGTCAGGTCTGAGAGGTCCGCCTAAAGGCGGACACTACGTACAGACACTACGACAGTACACTGCGAACGACTTTGGCGACGCGCTGGATTTGCTCGTCCGTGAGCGACGCGTAGACGGGAACCTGCATCGCGCCGGCTGCTTTCACGGCACCCGGACAGCCCGGCGGTTCGACCTTCGCATCGGCAAACATCCCCATCTCCGGACAGACGTCCACGTGTAGCGTCTCGATGTCGACGCCTTTCCGCACGCATTTGAGGACGAGCTCGTCCCGCTGAGGTCCGTATACGCAGTATTGGTAGTAGGCGTGGGTGCGCTTGGGCGGTACGACGGGGGTTTTGATGCCTGGCAGATCGCCGAGCGCCCGGTTCATGACGCCGGCGTGCGCGCGAGTCCGGTCGGTCCACTCGTCGAGCTTCTTCAGGGCCTCGATGCCGATCGCGGCCTGCACGTTTGGAAATCGCTCCGTGTACATATCCGGCAGCGGATCGAGCGGGCGGATCTTTTCCCAGAGATAGACGTCCGGGTTCGTGTTGATCCACGCGGACACCCACAGAATCGGAAACATGCTGATCGTAAAGACCCACGGCTTGATGAAGATCCGCTGCAGGCGTCCGACGAGCAGCCGGTTCGTGATGCGTTTCTCGTCGGGCCACGGCTCGGCGTGCGCGATGGCCCTCACGCGATCGGCGAGCGCGCGATCGCGGATGAGCGCCAGCCCGCCGCCGTAGAGGTTCAGCGGCTTGAGTGTCTGGAAACTGAAGATGGCGGCGTCGCCAAGCGTGCCGACCGGACGCCCATCGTACGTCGCGCCGAGCGTGTGGGCGCAGTCTTCGATGACGCGCAGGCCCTGGCGGCGGGCGATGTCGAGAATCGCGCCCATGTCGCACGGCAGGCCGTAGAGATGCGTCGGCACCACAGCTCTGGTATGCGGCGTGAGACAACGCTCGAGCGCTGCGGGATCGATCGTGAACGTCAATGGGTCGACATCCGCGAACACGACTGTCAGGCCGAAGCTTTTCGCGATCGCCGGCATGACCCAGAACGTCAGAGCCGGAAACACGATTTCAGAGCCGGGCGGAAGATCGAGCGCTTTCAGGATGTAGTGAAAGGCCATCCGTCCGTACGACGCGGTGACGGCGTGCGGCGGCTCCATCCCGTGGCGACGGGCGAAGGCGGCTTCGAACTCTGCTATCTGGGGGCCTTGGATGAACTCGCCGCGGGCCTTGCAACCCGCGGCGATGTCTTCGGTGTTATCGAGGACTCGCGCTCCGTAGCGCGAGATGGCGGTCAGCATGCAACCGGACGCGCGACGTCGGCTATCTCCTCTCGACAATGGTGTTCCTTGACGCGCTGATCCATCCGCCCGACCCACTCGCGGACCGACGCGTTCTGGATCTTGAGGAAGTTCGCCAGATACGACGGCCTCATGTAGAACCGCTTGTAAGCCGTGCCGAGCAAGTACTTCAGCTCGAACGCCGACAAGTTCGGGTGCTTGAACGTCGGCGTGTAGCCGTCGAACTTCTCCCAGTCGGTTTCGACCAGCAGCGGCTCGATCTGCTTGAACATCGGCGTGCCGGGATACGGCGTCAGAATCTTGAACTGCGCCAGCGTCGACCCCAGATCCGTCGCGTAGTCGATCGTCGCCGCGATCGATTGCCACGTGTCCTGCAGGAACCCGAGCACGTAGAACCCGGCGGTCACGATGCCGAGCTTGCGGCAGTGGGCGATGATTTCGCGCTGGTGATCCTGCGGAATCGGCCGCCGGCCCGACTTCTTGAGCGTCACCGGGTCGAGCGATTCCACGCCGAAGCTCATCGCGCGAAACCCCGCGCGGTAGAGGCGGTCGAGGAGCTCGATGTCCAGCCGGTCGAGACGGGTTTCCGCCTCGAACGTGAACTTCAGCCCGCGGCGCTCGATCTCGTCGCAGAGCTCGACGCAGCGGTCGCGCTGTTCGCTGAACAGCGGGTCGCGGAAGATGACGTACGGCTCCCGCACCTGATCGCACAGCCGCTCGATCTCGTCGACGATGTTCTTGATTGAGCGGGCGCGATAGCCGGCGAGAATCCGGTGCGGGCAGTACGTGCAGAATTCCGGACAGCCCCGGCTCGCGAGCAGCGGGAAACCGCCACCAACCGGGCGCGACGACCAGCGGATGCCGAACCGTCGGTTGCGGTCTTCCGTGATCAGATCCCACCGCGGAAATGGCAGCGAGTCCAGGTCGTTGATCGCTTCAGACACGGTGATGCCCGACGGAATGACGCCGGTCTGCGCGATGCGCATGACGCCGGCCTCGGGTTCGCCGTTGAGGATGAAATCGCAGTGGTTGACGAAGAGCTCAGGCATCTTCGACGCGGTGATGCCGATGAAGCCGACTTTCACGCCCTTGGCGCGCATGTCGTCAGCCCACTTCGTTTCGTTCTTGTAATCGACGAGCGACGAAAGGACGAGCGCGACGTCGCCGTCCATCGGCTCCTGGCGGGTCCAACTCACTTCGTGCCCGGCGCGGGCCAGGATGGCCGCCAGATAGGCCATGTGCACGCTGGGGACGT
>DASSGK010000008.1:0-5501 GCA_035693505.1 Vicinamibacterales bacterium | reverse complement strand
AACGAGCGCGCGACGGGTTCTGCGAGTGGCCACGCCGCCGGAAACGCTCCTTCCGCTTTCCTCGCCTGATGGACGCAAGTCGCGGCGCAGCGTCGAAATCGCGGGCGCCAGTCCTGTCAGGATTCCCGCGAGGAGGGAGATGGCCAGGGCGCATGCAAGGACGCGCAGATCGAGAGTGATTTCATTCAGGCGCGGCAGCGTGCCGGGACCGAAGGCGCGGATCAGGCGGATGCCTGCTGACGCGAGCAGGGTTCCAATCAGTCCAGAGATAACGCTCAGCAGCACGCTCTCGGCCAGCAGCTGACGGAGGATGCGCCCGGCGCTTGCGCCAAGCGCGGCGCGAACCGCCATTTCGCGCGCGCGGGCGATGCTCCGCGCGAGCGAGAGGCTGGTCACGTTGGCGGCGGCGATCAGAAACACGAAGAACACGGCGCCGCCGAGCAGCCACAACGCCAGCCGCGATTCGGGTCCGACGAGGTAAAGACTCAGTGGGACGACGGCAATGCCCCGGTTTCTTTCGGCCGCGGGCAGCGTCTCGCTGAGGCGTCGCGCGATCGCGCTCATTTCCGCCTGGGCCTGTTCGAACGTGGCGGACGGCCCAAGCCTTCCCACGACGAACCATGTGGCTCCGCCGCGCCCGCTTTGACTGTTACGACGATCCTCAGACGCCGCATGCGGCTGCCAGACGTCCGGGTCGAGCGTCGCTATCTGGAAACCCGCAGGCAGAACGCCCACGATCTGAAAGGAGAGGCCGTTGAGCACGATGGTCGCGCCGATTGCGTCGTTCGAGCCCCCGAAACGCGCCTGCCAGAAGCGATGACTGAGGAGGACGACTCGTTGTCCTTGCTCGGCTTCTTCAGTCGAAGGGCTGCGCCCCCGAATGGTCTGGACACCGAGCAGTGAAAGCAGGTTGGCAGAGATGCTGCCCGCGACGATCTGTTCCGCCCCTTCGGCTCCCGTGAGCGTTGCGGAGATGGCATCGAAGGTGGCGATGTCCGCGAGGCTTCGGCTCTGAGCCCGCCACTGTTCGACATCAGACAGCGCGGATCGGCCTTCGCGAAGATTCTGCGTCGGATCTTCGGTCCACAGCATCACGAGCCGCTCGGAGGATCGATACGGAAATGGACGGAGGACCACTGCATTCACGACGCTGAACATCGCGGTGTTGGCGCCGATCGCCAGCGAGAGCGTTGCGGCGGCAGTCGACACGAATGCGAGATTCTTGCGCAAGGTTCTGGCGGCGTAGCGGACATCCTGGCCCGCCTCGTCGAACCACGGCGGAACACGGAGACGGAGACGCGATCTTCTCAAGCTCATGGCATCAATCCTGGCGTAAGGCGGCCAGCGGATCGGTCAACGCCGCACGCCGCGCCGGGACGAATGCGGCGGCGACGCCGACAAGGCCCATGAAGAACGCGATCGCCAGCAGCGCGACAGGATCGATCGCCGGCCGATACAACGACACGCCGGGTGCCGGCGCATACGCGGCGCGAAGTGCCAGCGTCGCCGCTATCGTCAACGCCAGTCCAAGAGCAGTGCCGGCGCCGACGAGTCCCGCCACGCCTCGCGTGACGTTCCAGATCACATGTGGACCTCGCGCCCCGATCGCCATCCTGATGCCGATCTCGCGCGAGCGCCTGGCGACGACGAACGCCACCACCGCGTAGAGGCCGATGCTGGCCAGCACGACGCCGAGCATTCCCAATCCGCCAAGAGCCATCGCAATGGCCTGCGATCCGCGCAACGCGTCCTGGCGATCCTGCGCCATCGTCCTCGCGGAGATGACCGGCAGCGTGGCGTCCACCGCGCGCAGTTCGCGCTGCATCGCGGGCAAAAGGGTGCCTGCGGCCTGCGATGTGCGCGCAACGACCGTCGTCGGCAGCGTGTCGGATTGCGTGAACGAGCGATAGAACACATGCGGCACCGGATCGAGCAGGTCGGCGCCCGTGTCGCGCACGACGCCGACGACTTCCATCCACGAGTCGGCCGGCGACTCCATCCGGAAGCGGCGGCCGACCGCGTTGACCGAGCCGAAGTATTCCCGAGCCATCGTCTCGTTGATCACGGCCACGCGCGGCGTTCCGGCGCGGTCGCTCGCGTCGAACGTTCGGCCGTCTATCAGTGGAATCTGCAGCGTTTCGAAAAACTCCGGCCCCGCCCAGAACATGCCGGCCCGGCGGCTCGACCCGCCGGCCGCTCCGTCAACGACAAGCCGCTGACCGGTCATTCGCATCGGTAGACCACGTGTGAGCGCGACAGACTCCACGCCAGGGATTGCCGCGATCCGGCGCCGGACTTCCTGGTACATCGCCATCGTCTGCGGGGCCGAGAGCGTGGAGAAGCGGCTGTCCGTTTCGAGCATGGCCACGCCATCGACGGCATACCCGATTGGTTTTGTCCGCTCGGCGTCCGCCCACTGCAGGAACAGGCTCGCTCCGCCGAGCAGCAGGACCGACATGGATACCTGAAACACGATCAGACCATTCTTCAATGTCAGCCGTCCCGGACCACTGCCAGCGGCGGCAGTGTCGCCCCGCAGCGCCGGCAGCACGTCGACGTTCGTCGCGCTCAACGCCGGCGCCAGACCGCAGGCAATGCCGGTGAGCACGGAAACGGCGATCGCGTACGCGAGGACGCGCCCGTCGATGGAGATGTCGATGACGATTGGCAGGTCGACGGTTCGGAACCACCGGATGCCCCACCACGCCAGAACGCAGCCGGCCGCACCGCCGGCGCCGGCGAGAAGCAGGCTCTCGGTCAGCAGTTGCCGCACGAGTTGACGTCGCGTCGCGCCGATCGCCAGGCGGATCGAGATGTCCCTGGCACGCGCGGCGCCACGCACGAGGAGCAGCGTCGCGAGGTTGCTGCAGGCAATCGCGAAGACGAGCCCGACGATGGCGAGGATGATGAACGCGGTGGCGTTGATGGGGGCGTCGAGCTGTGGGTGGATCCAGATGTCCTTCGAGGCGATCACCTTGATGCCCCGGCCCGGATCGTCATTCGGGTAGTCGGCAGCCAGCCGCCGGCCCAGGATGTCCATGGCGGCCTGCGCCTGCGCAACGCCAACACCGTTCCGGAGACGCCCCTTCACGAGGAACATCGACTCGCCTGGCCGCCGTTGAAGCGCGGCTGCCATCCCGAATCGCTCCAGCGATGCGATCGGCAGCCAGAAATCCGTCACGAGCCCGATGTTGAGCGTGCCGTTGTGGCCGGCGGGTCCGACGCCGACGATCGTGACGGGCACGCCATCGATCCGGATGGTGCGGCCGATCATCGCCGGATCTGCGCCGAACCTCTGTCTCCACGTGTGATACCCCAGCACGGTCACAATGGGTGCGCCGCGCCTGTCCTCTTCCGCTGTGAACCAGCGTCCGAGCGACGGCTGAAGACCCAGGACCGCCAGATACGTCGCGGTCGCGTTCTCGACCACTGCGCTTCGAAGCGCGCCATCATGCTGGTAGGTGGCTTCGTGCGGGACCGAGGTGGCCATCGTGCCGGCAAAGACGTCGACGTACTCCGCGATGTCGAGATAGGCGGGATACGAGTTCGCGTCCTGACCATCTGGATTGGCGGAGCGTTGATAGATGTCGACGAGCCGGTCTGGCTCCGGCAGCAGCGCATGGCGGAACAGCACGGCGTCGACGAGGCTGAAGATCGCAGTGTTGGCGCCGATGCCCAGGCCCAGGATCAGCACCGCCGCGGTCGTGAATCGCCAGTCGCGCGCCAGCGTCCGCAGGCCGTACGACATGTCGCGCTCGAGCGTCTCGAAAAATGAAGTCGCCCGCGGCATGTGTTTACTCCAGCCTCGTTCCTATCGCGATCGCCTGGGCATGTTCTACTGCCGCAACCGTCCGCTCGATCTGTGCGAGATGCTCGTGACTATGCACTCGGATTCCTTGCGCGTACGCTTTCCAGTCGAGCCGTTCGACCCACTCGATCACGTCGGTTCCGTGAGTCGCGTCAACTTTCAACACCATCACGAACGGTGCGCGCGCGGTCAACGGTACGGCTGGATCCGCGGTCGCAACAATCTCGATGATTCGCCCGTGAATCTGCTTCAACTCTTCGGACAAGGCCGGCCAGGGGCGCGACAAGGGCGAGGCCGATCGCAGGCGAGCTGCAACCGGTCCGCCGGCGGGCTCGATACCGGCACACAACGACCGCAGTTCTTCTGCGGCGGGACGGTGAGTTTCCACCAGATGATCGACGATCTCGTGCACCGACCACGCCTCGGCCGAAGGCCGCTGCGCACGCACGGTCGAGGGAGTGCGGTCGGCCGCTCGTTCGAGTCTCGCGAATATCGTCCGAAGGCCGGCGGCGAGTTTCGCGATCGGTGCTTCGGTGCCGGTTCGGCGGAGGTAGTCAACGGCGGCGATGCACTCCGGTCGGTTCATTGGATTCCCGGCTCTCTTCCGCGTCGCTTCGGCCGCCGCGCCTTCTCCATGGCCATCCGCCAGGATACGGCGAGCAGATCGCGGAGTGCCTCTCGATCGAGATGCGGCAAACGGACCAGCACCACGGGATAGGGCTGGTAGTAGTCGGTCACATAGTACGTGTCGGGGGCGTCCTCGAGGAATCGTTCCCGATCGTCAAGGGCGCACCGGACGACGAGGGTGCCGGGTTCGGCCGAGCGATGCGACGCCAGACCGGCCACAAAGCAGCCCCGCACCTTCAAGACAGGGAGGCCGGCCCAATTTGTAGTGGCCTCGACCTCCGGTAAGGTAAGGCCGACCGCTTTCACCATGTTGAACGCGGCCGTGGCCCCACTCTTCTTCATGGGCAATCCGTTCAGCAGACTCTCATGGCACAGCAGACCATCGTTAACGTCGGCTACCGATCGACCAACGACTGGGTCATCAGCGCAGGCACGTCACGTATTCTCGTAGATATCGGCTGGCCGGGGACACTGGGAATGCTGAAAGCGAACCTCAAGAAGATGGGATTCCACCAGGTCCACGCGATTCCGTTGATGAAGGCCTGGACGAAGCCTGTCGACAAATACGTCGAGATCACCATGGCGGGGAACATCGTGGTGCCCTGTCAGGAGAGCCGCGCGCTTCTCGCAAGGATCGGCATCGCGGGCGAAATACTGCCCACCCCCGGCCACTCCGATCACTGCGTGTCGCTGCTGCTCGATGACGGTTCCGTCTTCACCGGCGACCTGTCGCCTGAGGCTGCCGCATTCGACAACCCGACGGCGTTGGCAAGCTGGCAGTTCCTTCGCGACCGCGGCGCGAGGCGTGTGCATCCCGCTCACGGCCCCATCCGGTCGATTGGTCCTCGTCGCGAAACGGTGCAGTAGCGCTCGACCTATTTCGAAGCGTTGAGCGCATCAACGATCGCTGCCGACACAGCCTCCGGCTTTTCGTGCGGGACGAAATGGCCGGCGCCTTCCACAATCCGCTTGTCGATCAGGCGCGGCAGCGTCGTACGTTCTGCCTGCGTGATCGCGGCCGTCTGCCGGCCGAACGCGTCGTCGCCGCCGTGCAGCACGATGGTTG
>DASSGK010000007.1:0-11646 GCA_035693505.1 Vicinamibacterales bacterium | reverse complement strand
GTGTAGAGGTGGAAGACGCCGGCCGCATAGGCGCCGACGCCCATGGCCAGGAACATGTACCCAAGCTGTGAGACGGTCGAGTAGGCGAGCACCCGCTTGATGTCGTTCTGCACGAGGCCGATCGTGCCCGCCATCAACGCGGTCGCGGCGCCAATCACCGCGACGATCTGGAGCGTATGCGGCGCATGCGTAAACAGCACGGCGTTGCGGCCAATCATGTACACACCCGCTGTCACCATCGTCGCCGCATGGATAAGAGCGGAGACCGGCGTCGGGCCTTCCATCGCGTCCGGCAGCCACACGTAGAGAGGAATCTGCGCGGACTTGCCGGTGGCGCCAATGAAGAGCAATAGCGTGATCCACGAGATGGTGCCGAACGTCGCCTCCGGGCTGAGGCCGGATGCCGCGCGGGCGACATCCTGGAAATCGACGGTCCCGAAGCGCACGAACAACAGCAGGACGCCGAGCACGAAACCGAAATCGCCGACGCGGTTGACGATGAACGCCTTCTTGCCGGCGTCGGACGCGGACTTCTTCTGGTACCAGAAGCCGATCAGCAGGTACGAACACAGGCCGACGCCCTCCCAGCCGACGAACATCACAAGGAAGTTCGAGCCGAGCACGAGCACCAGCATGAACGCGGCGAACAGGTTCAGGTACGAGAAGTAGCGCGCGTACTCGGCGTCGGTCTCCTCGTGCATGTACGCGGTCGAGTAGATGTGGATCAACGAGCCGATGCCGGTGATCACCAGGATCATCACCGACGACAGCGGATCGAGACGGAGCGTAAAGCCGGCTGTGAAATCGCCGGACGAGATCCAAGTGAACGCCTGGTTCACGATCGCGCGCGACTCGTGATCGAGGCCGACGAGCTGCCAGACCGCGGCCAGCGACACGAGGAACGAGGCGATCATCGCGCCGCACGCCACCGCTCCCGCAGCGGCCTTGCTGACGCGCTTGCCGAAACTGGCGTTCAGCAGAAAGCCCAGGAATGGCAGAAGTGGGATAAGGAGCAGCATCAGCGAACTTCCACTCCTGTACAACGCCACGAAACACACGAAATACACGAAACGCACGAATGATCAGAAGACGAACGCTCCCGTTTTCGTGGGTTTCGCGGTGTCGTGCCTTTCGTGAGTTTCGTGCTCACCACTTCAGGCTCGCGAAAGAATCGGGGTTCAGCGATTCGCGGTGACGGAACAGGCTGATGACGATCGCGAGGCCCACCGCGGCTTCGGCGGCCGCGACGGTCATCACGAAGAACACGATGATCTGGCCGTCGGCAGAGCCCAGCGCGCGTCCGAAGGCAACGAACGTCAGGTTGACGGCGTTCAGCATGATCTCGATCGACAGCAGGATCGTGATCAGGTTGCGCCGCACGAACACGCCGGCCGTGCCGATGGCAAACAGGATGGCTGACAGGATCAGGTAATGGTTGAGCGTGACCATCACGCGCCTCCACGCTCACGCCGATCGGGATGATCGCGGCGGGCCAGCACGACGGCCCCGACCATCGCGACGAGGATGAGAATCGACGTCACCTCGAAGGGAAACGCGTAGTCGGTGAAGAGCGACTTTCCGATCGCGCTCACCGATGTCACCGAGCCGCCGGGAAACGCGCCGGTGTCCCGGCCGCGAGCCAGCGCCCACCACAACTCGATCGCGAAGACGAGCGCGAGAAAGGCGCCGAACCGCATCGGACCAGGCCGGAGGAGCGGATGCACACGCGCGTCGTAATCGGTGTCCTCATGCGGCGCGTTGAGCAACATGACGACGAACAGGAACAGCACCATGATGGCGCCGGCGTAGACGATGATCTGGATCACCGCCACAAACGGTGCATCGAGCAGGACGTACAGCCCGGAGAGGGCGCCGAACGACCCGATCAGCAGGAGGACGCTGTAAATCGGATTGCGCTGCGCGATCACAAGCAGCGAGGCACCGATGGCGAACGCCCCGAATAGGTAGAACGCGATGTCATTCATCGTTCAACGGTCCGCCTAAAGGCGGACACTACCGGTCCAATGGTCCGCTTGAAGGCGGACACTACCGAATGTGAGCAGGACACCACCGTGTGTCGGTAGTGTCCGGCTTCAGCCGGACCGCTACAGCGCAAAGTACAGCACCCCAGCCGCCGTCACGAGCAGGTTGATGACCGAGAGCGGCAGCAGAATCTTCCAGCCGAACGCCATCAGCTGGTCGTACCGATACCGCGGCAGCGTCCATCGCATCCAGACGTAGAAAAACAACAGCGCGGCGACCTTGATCAGGAACCAGACCCATCCCAGCGATTCCGGCAGCAGCGGTCCATGCCAGCCGCCGAGATACAGGTCCGTCGCGACGGCCGACACCGTCACCATGTTGATGTACTCCGCGAGGAAGAACATCGCGAAGCTCATGCTGCTGTACTCGGTGTGATAACCGGCGACGAGCTCCTGCTCCGCTTCCGGGAAATCGAACGGGGCGCGATTCGTCTCCGCGATGCCGGCGGTCAAGAAGATGAGGAACCCCACCGGCTGCAGGAACAGGAACCACCGCGGGATGAAACCGAACCAGGTTCCCGACTGCCCGTTCACGAGATCCGTGAGCGACAGCGAGTTGCCGATCAACAGTACGCTCGCGAGGGCCATGCCGTACGAGAGCTCGTAGCTGATCATCTGCGCCGAGGAACGCAGCCCGCCCAGCAGCGAATATTTGCTGTTCGAGCTCCAGCCGGCGAGCACGATTCCGTAGACCCCCATCGAGGCGATCGCGAAAATCACCAGCACCGCCACGTTGACGTCGGCCACTTGGAGCTTGAGCGGCTCACGCAGGAGACCGAAGAACGTGGTGCTCGCGCCGAACGGTACGACGGCGAAGGCCGCGAAGGCGGCGGTGGCGGAGATGATCGGCGCCAGTGCAAAGAGCAGCGGATCGGCCGCTCTCGGCCGCAGCTCCTCCTTGAACATCAGCTTGATGACATCGGCGATCGGTTGCAGCAGTCCCCTGGGCCCGACCAGATAGGGACCGAGCCGCTGCTGCAGCAGCGCCGCGACCTTCCGCTCGACGTACACCATGATCGCCGCCGAGTTCAGCAGCATCACGAAGACGAACAGCGTCAGGACGATCTGGGCAAACAGCAGCGATGTCATACAAGAGTGGCCACGAAAACACGAAAACCAGGAGACCTGTTGTGGTTTCGTTTCGTGATTTCGTGATTTCGTGGCTTCATGAGTGCGCTCCGACCGGATGCCGCGCGCGCCAGGGCGCCGGCAACGTGCAGCGGCCTTCCTTCACGTGCGCTTCGTACTCGTGCCGGAAATGCTTCAGCGTCGTCAGCACCGGTGTGACCGCGGCGTCGCCGAAGGCGCACAGCGTCTTGCCGGCGATGTTGCCGGACACGCTGGCCAGCAGATCGAGATCGCGCATCTGCCCTTCACCGCGCTCGATCCGCTGAAGAATCTTGTGGAGCCAGTCAGTGCCCTCGCGGCACGGCGTGCATTTGCCGCACGACTCGTGACGGTAGAAATGCAGCAGGTTCTCCGCGAGCCAGACCATGCAGGTCGTGTCGTCGAGCACGACGATCGCCGCGGACCCGAGCAGCGAGCCCGCCTTCTGGATACCGTCGAAACTCGCCTGCGTGTCGAGCTGATCGGGCAGCAGGATCGGAACTGACGATCCGCCGGGGATCACAGCTTTCAGCGTCCGTCCTTCGCGCACGCCGCCGGCGTGGCCCTCGATCAGCTCGCGCAGCGTGATGTTCATCGACGCTTCGAAGACACCCGGCTTTTTCACGTGGCCGCTGACGCAATAGAGTTTGGGCCCGCCGTTCTTCTCCGGCCCGAGCCCCGCGTACCACTCGGCGCCCTTCGACACGATCGACGGCACATTGCACAGCGTCTCGACGTTGTTCACCGCCGTCGGCTTGCCGTAGACACCGACCAGCGCCGGAAACGGCGGCTTGTTCCTCGGCTGCGCGCGCTTCCCTTCCAGCGACTCGAGCAGCGCCGTCTCCTCGCCCGCCTCGTAGGCGCCGGCCCCGCGATGGACGAACACGTCGCAGTCGAACCCGGAGCCGAAGATATTTTTTCCGAGATACCCCTTCGCGTACGCGTCGTCGATCGCCTTTTCCAGTACACCCTGGACGTGGAAGAACTCGCCGCGGATGTAGATGTAGGCCACCTTCGCACCGATCGCGTAGCAGCCGATCGCGCACCCTTCGACAAGGAGGTGCGGGTTGCGCTCCATCAACAGGTGATCCTTGAACGTACCCGGTTCGCTCTCGTCCGCGTTGCAGACGATGTAGCGTGGCTCGACCTTCTTGTCGACGAACTGCCACTTCATCCCGGTCGGGAAACCGGCGCCGCCGCGGCCTCGCAGGCCCGACGCCTTCACCAGGTCGATGATCTCTTCGGGCTTCCTCCCGAGCGCGATCTTCAACGCGTCGTACCCGCCGTGTTGCAGATAGAAATCGAGCGTGAAAGAGTTCGGCTCGCGGACATACTTGGTGAGGACAGGTTCGTAAGCCATCAGCCGTTAGCCCTCAGCCCTTCCGGAGCCCTGAGCCCTTCTGGTTTCAATCACGTGATGGCATCCGCTGAGCGCCGCTTCGCCGCGAGCGCGCAGGTCGTCGACGAGCTTCGCCGCGTTCTCCGGCGTCAGGCACTCATGCCAGGCGTCGTTCACCATGACCGCCGGCGCACGGTCGCACGCGCCAAGGCACTCCACTTCCATCAGCGTGAACGTCCCGCTCGGATCGGTCTGGCCCGGCGTGATGCCCAGCTTGCCGCAGAGTTCCTCGGTCACCCGCTCGGCGCCGTTGATCGCGCACGACAGCGTGCGGCAGACGTTGATGACGAACTTGCCGACGGGCCGCGTGTAGAACATCGTGTAGTACGAGACCACGTCTTCGACGTCCGCACGGGTGATGCCGAGCAGCTCGGCGACGTGCCGGATGGCGTTCGCGGTAATGTAGCCCTGCTGGTACTGCGCGAGATACAGCGCCGGCAGCACCGCCGAGCGCCGCTGCTCGGGCGGATAGCGCTGGACGATCTCGTCGAAGCGCGCGCGGTTCTCCGGCGTGTAGACAAAGGCCGGCCCCTCGTCCTCGAGCTGGCGGGAGGACTTGTGGAACGTGGCGCCGTACGCCATCTTCGGATGAAAGCTCACCGGTCCACGTCTCCCATCACCACGTCGATCGATCCGATGACCGCGATCACGTCCGCGATCAGCCCGCCGACGATCATCTGTTCGAGCGCCTGGCACGCGAGCAGCGACGGCGCGCGCGACTTGACGCGCCACGGCCGGTTGGTCCCGTCCGACACCACGCTGAATCCTTGCTCGCCTCGCGGACCTTCGACCGGCACGTAGGCCTCGCCCGCGGGCACGGTGAACCCCTGCGAATAGATCAGGAAGTGCTGAATCAGCGCTTCCATCTCGGTGTACACGCGATCCTTGGGCGGAGGCGTGATGCGCGGATCGTCGATCGCGAAGACTCCCGTCGGCGTAATCCGCTCGAGCGCCTGCCGGCAGATCTTCATGCTCTCGCGCATCTCGGCGACCCGCACGAGGTAGCGCGAGTACACGTCGCCGTTGGTCTGTGTCGGCACGCTGAAGTCGTACGTCTCGTATCCCAGGTACGGGAAGTACTTGCGCACGTCGTAATCGACACCGGCTGCGCGGGCGATCGGGCCGAGCAAGCCGTACGCGATCGCCTTGTCCTTCGAGATCACGCCGACGTTCTGCGTGCGCTTCAGATAGATCTCGTTCTTCGTCAGCAGATCCTCGTACTCGTCCAGCTTCGGGCCGAATCGATCGAGGAAGGCGATCACCGCCGCATGGAAGCCGCGCGGCAGATCCTCGCGCAGGCCTCCGATGCGCATGTAGCTCGGGAACAACCGGAATCCGGCGAGCAGCTCATTGATGTTGAGCAGCAGCTCGCGCTCCCGGAAGCAATACAGCATCACCGACACGGCGCCGACTTCCATGCCGTGCGTGCCGAGCCACACGAGGTGGCTGTTGATGCGTTGCAGCTCGGCGAGCAGGACACGGATGTTGCGCACGCGCTCGGGGATCTCGATGCCCAACAGCTTTTCCACCGACAGGCAGAACGACATGCTGTTGGACTGGGCGCTCAGGTAATCCATGCGCTCGACGAGCGGGATCACCTGCTGCCACTTCTTCTGCTCCGTCGTCTTTTCGATGCCGGTGTGGAGGTAGCCGATCGTCGGCGCCGCGGAAAGGACGGTCTCGCCGTCGAGCTCGAGGACCAGCCGCAGCACGCCGTGCGTGCTGGGGTGCTGGGGCCCCATGTTGACGGTCATCACTTCCGTTTTGATGTCCGGCATCAGGAGAGGTCCCCCGTCACCGCAGATCGCTCCACCAGATCGCAAATCACATGCAACAACGTTCGGTGCACTTCCTGGACGCGCGCCGCGTTGTCCGACGCCACGTTGACGTGGATCGCCGCCGCGCGTCCGACCGCGCCGCCATCTCCGCCGGTCAGGGCGATCGTTCCCAGCCCCAGCGCGCGGGCGGCCACCAGCCCGGCGACGACGTTGGCCGAGGCGCCGCTCGTGCTGATTCCGAGCGCCACGTCGCCAGGCCGTCCGAGCCCTTCCACCTGACGAGCGAAGACGCGATCGAACGCGTAGTCGTTGGCGACGCTCGTCATCACACTCGCATCAGTCGTCAGCGCGACGGCGGCCATCGCCGCTCGCTCGCGCTCGAATCGGCCGACGAGCTCGGCCGCCACGTGCTGTGCGTCGGCCGCGCTGCCGCCGTTCCCGAATACCAGCAGCTTTCCGCCGGCCTTCAACGCGCCGATGATTGCGGCCGCCGCGTCGAGCACCGGCTGCGGATGCTGCTTCGCGCGCTCATGCAGCGCGACGGCGGCCGTCAACGTATCCTCCAGTAGCGCGCGCCGCTCATCGCCCACGCGTCAGCCGATCCTTCATCACGTTCGAGCGGAACTCTTCCTCCGTCACCTGCAGGGCTTCGCTGGCGGTGGGCGTCATCCGGATCTGCACCGGATGATCCTTGCGCAGCGGGTATCCCTGCCAGTCCTCCGGCATGAGCAGGCGGCGCGGATCGGGATGGCCCTCGAATGAAATCCCGAACAGGTCCCAGACCTCGCGCTCGAGCCAGTTGGCCGCCGGCCACACATCGCTGACCGTAGCCAGATGCGGATCGTCTCCGGGAAGGCGCACCTTCACTCGAAGGCGCATCCGGTGCGCGATCGACACGAGGACGTAGACCACTTCGAAGCGCGGTTCCTTCGGCCAGAAATCGACGGCGGTCAATTCGGCGAGGAACGTGAAGGCGAACTCGGAGCGATCGCGCAGCAGGCGCGCCAACTCCGGCACCGACTCGCGCGAGGCGTAGCAGGTCGTCTGCAGATCGACGCTGGGAACGCGTTCGATCTGCGCTTCCGGGAGCGCGGCCTGCAACGATGCGACGAGCGAGTCGGCGTCCATCTACGAGAGCTTTTGCTGATCGATCTTCCGCTGGAGTTGGACGATGCCGTAGATGAGCGACTCGGGCCGGGGCGGGCATCCGGGCACGAAGACGTCGACGGGCACGATCTGATCTACGCCCTGGACCAGCGCGTAATTGTCGAAGACGCCGCCGATGGACGCGCAGGCGCCCATCGAGATGACCCACTTGGGCTCGGGCATCTGGTCGTAGATGCGGCGCAGGGCGGGCGCCATTTTCCGGGAGAGGCGTCCGGCGACGATCATCAGATCGGACTGGCGCGGGCTGCCGCGGAAGACTTCGGCGCCGAACCGGGCGACGTCGTAGCGGGAGCAGCTCATCGCCATCATCTCGATCGCGCAGCACGCGAGGCCGAACGTGACGGGCCAGATCGACGAGCGGCGCGCCCACTGCACCATCTTTTCCACGCTGGTCGTGAGGACGGGAATGTCGAAATCGGACTCGAGACCCATTACGCGTTCTCGTTTCCCCAGTCGAGCGCGCCTTTGCGCCAGACGTAGATGTAGCCGGCCAGGAGCAGCCCCATGAACAGCAGCACCTGCACGAAGCCGCTCCAGCCGAGATCGCGCAGCGCCATCGCCCAGGGATAGAGGAAGGCGACCTCGATGTCGAACAGCAGGAAGATCATCGCGACGAGGTAGAACTTGACCGACTGGCGCTCGCGCGCGTCGCCGACGGCGGGCATGCCGCATTCGTACGGCGCCGACTTTTCGGGCGACGGTTTTTTCGGGCCCAGGAGGCCGGACAGCACGACCGAGACCAGCGCGAACCCTGCGCCGAGCGCGATCATGATGAGGATGGAAAGCCAGCCCTGCATAGACAAGTGTGTAGGCTTGTGAACGATTTCCCAAGCCAATCCCAGATGCTAACACACAGGATAGTCATTGGTCGTTGCCCGTGCCGCCTTGTTCGGTGAAGCTGCTGCCGATGGGCTGGCTTGACTTGGCGCATCGCCCTAACGACGATTCAACATCCATGCGTCTCGCCTGGTTCTCGCCGCTGCCGCCCACGCGCTCCGGTATTGCGGCTTACAGCGCCGAGCTTGTACCTCGACTGGCCACGACACACGCCATCGACTGTTTTTCGCGGGCGAACGCCGGCGACTTTCTCTGGAAGGCGACGCGCGATCCCTACGATCTTGTCGTGTATCAACTCGGCAACGCGCCGTGTCACGACTTCATGTGGGGATACCTGGCGGCGTACCCCGGTCTGGTCGTCCTTCACGATGCGAGGCTGCACCAGGCGCGCGCCCACGATCTCCTCAAGCAGGAACGATTCGACGACTACCGCCGGGAGTTCTGGTATGACCACCCGGACGCTCGACGCGACTTCGTCGAGTACGCGGTGGCCGGACTGGGCGGGCCGATCTACTACTGCTGGCCGATGCTCCGCGTAGTGATGCGCACGGCGAGACACGTCGCGGTGCACAACCCGAGAGTCGCCGTGGATCTGCGCCAGGAATATCCGGACACGACGGTGGATGCGATCCATCTGGGCACGCCGCCGTTCGAGCTCGACATGTCAGCTCATGCCGCGGCGCGCGCACGCGTGCGGACCAAGGTCGGCGTCCCAGACGAGGCGGTGGTCTTCGCCGCGTTCGGGAAGATGACGGCCGAAAAACGGATCGACGCCATCCTTCGCGCGTTCCAGTCCATCGCCGCCGAGCGCGCCGACGTTCATCTCCTGCTGGCCGGTGATACGTCGGAGTATCCGACGATCGATGGAGGAAGTCTCTCGTCTTCCGACGCCTCGCGGATCCACGTGACCGGCTACGTTCCCGACAACGAGATCGGCGACTATCTCGCCGCGGCGGACGCGTGCCTGTGCCTGCGATGGCCGACGGCGCTGGAAACGTCGGCGGCCTGGGTGCAGTGCCTGGCTGCCCGACGTCCAACAGTCATCAGCGATCTCGCGCATCTGGTCGATGTCCCGACGATCGATCCGCGCGGCAGGCGAGCCTCGCCGCCGCACGAAGTGCCGGTCGCGATGGCGGTCGATCTGCTGGACGAGCACGAGTCGCTCGTCCTCGCCATGCGCTCGCTCGCCGAAGATCCGCTGCTGCGCGATTCACTCGGACGCGCCGGACACGCGTACTGGCAGACCCATCACTCGGTCGACGTCATGGTCCGCGATTACGAACGCCTGATCGAACGTGCCGCCGCGAGCCCCGTCCCCACGGTCACCGATCTGCCGCCGCATTTCACCGACGATCACTCGACGCTCGCGCGCACGATCACCGGGCAGCTTGGCTTCGAACTCAACGACGTACTCGGAGCACGACGATAAGAAGGAACCGCGGAGGGCGCAAAGCACGCGGAGAAACTTACCTTAACGAATCTCCGCGGTCTCAGCGGTCCTTGCGGTTCCTTCTGATCGTGGAATCGTTAACGCTCCCAGTCGTAGCCAGGGTCCGTGGTGATCCGCGTGTCTTCGACGGGGATGCCGATCGTGAAGTGATACAGGCTCTGGTACGCATGGCTGGTGATGCCCAGCACCTGATGGACCGGGTCGTCGAAGTAGCAGCCGATGCCGGTCGCGCGCGCGCCGGCGGCTTCGGCCTCCAGATACAGCACCTGGCCGACAAAGCCCGCCTCCCAGAACAGATGCCGGTAGAACGATGGGCCGAACTCGTTCAGGCTCTGGTCGAATTCCGCGAGCATGCCGAGACTGAAGAACCCGTCGGCCGCGATGTCCTGATGGCAGCTCAGGCGCCCTGCCAGCGATCGACAGTCGCCTCGCTCGAGGAGAAACAGCGGCAGGCTCTCGCTCACTCGTTCCCACAAGAACTCCCGGCCGCACGCCGCCCGCAATCGATCGACGGCCGATGAATCGCGCGCGAGCAGATAGATGCCCGGGTCGATCTGATGCACGCGATGCACGAAGAGGACGAGGTGTATTCGCGCGGGCCACCACAGCGCGTCCCATGGAGCCTTCGCTTGCGGCATGACGCGCGAGAGCATCGCAAGAAAGGTCGCCGCGTCGGTGAAAGACGTGCCGTCCAGCGCGACGGCGCTCCGGCGTTGAAGGATCACGGACGCGGAATACAGGGCTGGATGGGCAGGAAGGGCGGGATAGGCGGGAACGGCAGGAGCGGCGGGATGGGCAGGATCGGCGGGATGGGCAGGAGGGAACTCGCGACCCGGGTCGCGCGTCGCGGCGGCGATTTCATCGATGAAGCTCCACGTGACGTGGTCTTCGCTCAACTGACTCGCCCGTCCCGTCCACTCACCGTCATGGACGGCGCGAAGCAGCGCCGCGCGTTGTAGCGGTCGATCGTCAGGATTCGAGGATGTCGACCGGTTCGTCAGCAGGATCAGACAGCCCGGCTCCTCGCGTTCCGCCTCGAAGAAGTCCTCGTCACGATCGATCCCGGTGAGCGACGCGATCTCAGCGTGCGACCAGTCGGGCAGCAGCGTCGCGCTCCAACCGGCCAGCGCCGCGGCGATCCGGATCGCCGCGATAGCGTGTCCCATGTCGTGTTGACAGTACCGAAAGGCTCGCTCGCCGTATTTCCAGGCCTCGCGCCACTGGATCGACGTCAAGGCGATCAACCATCTGTCCGATCGCATGCCTCCCGCCCGCCATCCCTGCCCGTCGAACGAGCAGCGCCGCTCGAGCACATGCCGATCCGACGCATAGTGAAACACGCCGGCGGCCTCGCCGAAGCCGGACGCCGGGCCCGTGACGAGGTACGCCTCGGTCGGGTGGAGATTTCCGCTCGACGGATTGACGCGCAGCGCCCAGCGGTTCGACGAGCTCGCGGCGTCGAGACTTTTCCACGCAGACAAACCAAGGGAGTGACGCAGAATCGCGGCAGCCGACACAGAGTCGACGAGCGCGTCTGGCCTGGGCGGAAGCGGGATGACGGGTGCGCCGGGAAACGATCGGAAGGGGTCGGGTTGGGACGCCCAGTCGAGGTAACCCAGCGACCGGGCGAACCGATGGAAATGGTGTTTCGTGCCGTCGTGATAAACACGGACGGCGCTCACACGCGGATCAGTCACTTCATCGTGGCCTCGGTTTCCTTCATCAGGCGATCGACTTCGGCGATCGCTTCGGTCAGCTGCGCGCGGCGGCGCTCGTGGGTGGTCGCGGTCAGCTGACGTTCGAGCTCCATCCGCGCGAGACGCAGCGATTCGAGCGCGTGAACTTTTTCCGGATCGCGGACAATCT
>DASSGK010000006.1:0-19906 GCA_035693505.1 Vicinamibacterales bacterium | reverse complement strand
GAAGGCACGAGCGTGGTGCCGTTGATGACCGGGGCCAAAAAAGAACTTGGTCTCGCGGCATATTCGGAGGCGATCTACCCGCGCTTTCATTTCGGCTGGAGCGATCTCCGCGCGCTGACGTCCGGGCGGTACAAGTACGTCGCCGCGCCGAGGCCGGAGTTGTACGACCTGCAACAGGATCCAGGAGAGACGCACAACCTCTACACCGAACGCCAGGCGCTCGGCGATCGCATGAACCAGGAGCTCGTCGCGCTCGAACAGCACATGTCGGCGACGGCGGCGGCGCCGAAGGCCGCGGTCGAAGTCGATCCCGACGCGCGGGCCCGGCTGGCTGCGCTCGGCTACGTCGGCACGTTCGTGACGGCCCTCGCTCCGGATCGCGCCGGGCTTGCGGATCCGAAGGACAAGATTCAGCTGTTCAACCTGATGACGCAGGCGCGCGAGACGGCGCGGCACGACAAGGAGTCAGACGAAGGCCTCCATGCGCTCGAGCGCGTCGTCGCCGCGGATCCCAAGGTCATCGACGCCTGGTTCATGCTCGGCAACGAGTACTACCGGCGCCGTCAGTTTGCCCGCGCGATCGAGCAGTTCAAGCGCGCGCTGGATCTGAAACCGGACTACGACCTCGTCGTCATCAACATGGCCAACGCCTACCGCGCGATGGGCCGCGATCAGGAGGCGATGGTCGGATACCGGCGTTTCATGGAGCTCGATCCGAAGAACGCCCAGATCCGCTATGAAGCGGCGCAGATCCTGATCGACAGCGGCAACCTCGACGAAGCCAGGCAACAACTGACCGAGGCGCTCAGGCTGGAGCCGAAGCTCGCGGCGGCACGCAACGCGCTCGGCGTCCTGGCACTGCGCGGGGGAGACCTCGCCGGGGCGGAGCGGGAAATTCGCGCGGCCATCGAAGAAAAGGCCGACGTGCGACTCGCGCATTTCAACCTGGCGCTGCTCGCAGAACAGCGAGGCGATGTCCCGCGCGCGATCGCGGAATACAAGAAAGAGATCGAGCTGCATCCCAACAGCTACAAGGCCGCCTTCAACCTGGGCCGCCTCTATGAAAGTGCCGGCGACCGGTCGAACCAAATCGCCCAGTTCAAGGAAGCCATCCGGATGAATCCCAGTTTTGCGGAGGGACATCTGTTTCTGGCGAAGGCCTACCTGGACGCCGGACAAAATTTCGACGAAGCGATCGTGCTGGCGCGCAGGGGAGTCGAGCTGGAACCCCAGGGCGAGTACGCACCGCTGGGTCATTACGTGATGGCAGACGTGTTTGCGAGGTTGGGTCGAAGAAGCGAAGCCGAACAGGAGGCGGCGCGAGGCCAGGCCCTGGAGCGGGTCAGCCCCAAAAGATAGAAGATTCGGCGAAAGAGAAATGCTCAAGGTTGTGACAGAATGGGTGCCGCCCCCAGCCGACCGCAGCTTTTTAAGACAGGAGTCCGAATTAATGAAGGTCCACCTCATCAACCCGAGCGCACTTGCGTTCGGCGTTGGGGTCATTACGCCTCGCTGGCTCTACGTTCTGGCCGCAGCCACCCCCGAAAAATACGGCGACCCCATCATTACGGATGAGACCCTGGACCCCTGGGATCCGACGACCGTCTCGGCAGGCGACGTCGTGGGCATCGGCATTCATACCGGCAACGCCGTTCAGGGATACGACATCGGCAAGGTCGCCCGCGCGAGGGGGGCCTATGTCGTCTACGGCGGTATTCACGCGACGCTCTATCCCGAGGAAGCCGAACGCCTCGGCGAGGCGCATGCCGTCGTCAAGGGCGATGGCGACATCGTGTGGGCGCGCGTCATCGAGGATTGCGTGCGCAACGCGCCGCTTCCGCGATACGACGGCGGAAAAGTCGAAGGCGGAGATTTCAAGCCCGCGCGCTGGTCATTGATTCCTCCAGGCAAGTACATGTGGGCGTCCGTCCAGACCGTGCGCGGCTGTCCGAAGCATTGTTCGTTCTGTTCCGTCTGGAAGACGGACGGCCAGCGGCCGCGCCAGCGGACCGTCGATGCCGTCGTCAGCGAGATCGTCGATCTGCGGCGGCGCGGATTCCGCTTCATCGCTCTGGCCGACGACAACTTCTATCCGGTGACGCTGGACGATCTGGCGAAGGCCGCGCGACGCGCCGACAAAGGCCGGCTGGAGGAGCTGAGGGCGATGCGCGCCGAGCGCTTCGAGCTGATGGAGGCACTCTCCCAGCTGCCCGACGACACGGTGTTCTTTACACAGATCACCATGGAAGCGGCCGAGGATCCGGATTTTCTCGAGGCGATGAAGAACGCGCACATCAAGGGCGCCCTCGTCGGCGTCGAGGCCGTGACGCCAGAGGGACTCAAGGACGTCTACAAGGATTTCAACTACAGCGGCGAGCACCTCGTCGACCGGCTTCGCGCCTTCCGCCATCACGGGGTCCACGTGCTCGGCTCGTTCATCTTCGGCCTGCCAAGCGACCGTCCCGAAACGTTCGAGCTGACAGCGAAGCTGGCCGAGCGGTCGGGCATCACCTTCGCGCAGTTCGTGATGCTCACGCCATTCCCCGGCACCGTCGACTTCGCGGCCTGGGAGAAGTCGATGGAATCGGATCCGACGCGAATCGAGGGGATTCCGCTCACGCGCCACTGGCTGATCCCGAAAGGGAAGCAGCCCAAGGTCTACGTGCCGCATCCGATGATGTCGGCCGACGACATCCGCGCCCGCACGCAGGGCGTGTGGGACCAGTTCTACAGCTGGCGCAACGTGTGGGCCCGCGCGCAGTGCGTCGAGTCGCTGAAGTCGCGCGTGGCCTTCATGCTGATTTCCAAGCTGTATCGCCAGATGTACGCCAACACCGGCATCGCGACCGACAGCGCGCGGATCAACCGCTCGGCCACGTGGGCGCGCATGATCGCCAAGCCGTGTCAGAAGCTCTTCGCCGGCAAACCCATGCCCGAGCTCCAGGTGCCGCGGGCCATCACGCCGGAGGCACGAGTCAGCGTCGGGGTATAGTCGACGGCGGACTGTATGCCGTCGCCAGACACGCAGGCCAGGCCGGAAGCGGAGCGCCCACGGCGCTCCGTGTTGCTGATTGGATCCGAAGCGCAGCCTTTTTCCAAGACCGGCGGGTTGGCGGACGTGCTCGGGGCGTTGCCGCCCGCGCTGCAACGCCTCGGATGGGACGCGACCGTCGTCCTCCCGCGCTACCGCGGCGTATCGGCGGGTGCGCTGGCCGAGACGTTCCCTGTCACGGTCGGGGGCTATACGCGTGACGCCGGTTTCTACGAGGCTCCGTTGGACGGCGCCCGCGCCGTTCTCGTCGATTGTCCCGACCTCTACGATCGCCCTGGCCTCTACACGGTCAACAACGCCGACTATCCTGACAACCCACGACGATTCGCGTTCCTGGTGCGCGCCGCGCTCGAGTGGGCCGGGCGCCGCGGGGCAGGACCGTCGATCGTGCACGCGCATGACTGGCAGGCTGGGCTCGCTCCCGTCTACCTGCAATCACTCTACGCATCGCATCCCGTACTCGGCGGCACGCCCAGCGTCGTCACCATCCACAACGTGGCGTATCAGGGAACCTTCGAGTCGGACTGGCTCCCGCGTCTCGATCTGGGATGGGAGCAGTTCGCGGTCGATCGGCTGGAATTCTACGGGCGCATCAGCTTTCTGAAGGGCGCGATCAACGCGGCGCAGGTCATCACCACAGTCAGTCGCCGTTACGCCGAGGAGATTCAGACGCCGGAGTTTGGTTTCGGATTCGATGGCGTCCTTCGCGGGCGGGCGGCCGATCTGGTCGGCATCCTGAACGGTATCGACACTACCGTGTGGGATCCGTCAACCGATCCGTTTTTGCCCGCGCACTACGCGATCGCGAATCTGGCCGGCAAGCGAGAGGCGAAGCGCGAGGTGCTCCAACGCTACGGCCTGCGCGTCGACGACGCGGTGCTCGAGCGGCCGCTCGTCGGGATGGTTTCGCGTATGGTCGATCAGAAAGGCTTCGATCTGATTGCCGCGGCGCTCGACGAACTGGCGCGGATGCAGATCAGTCTCGTCGTCCTCGGTACGGGGGATCCGCGTTATCAGGACATGTGGAGGGCGTTCGCGGCGAGGTATCCGGACCGCATCGGCGCACGGATTGGGTTCGACGAGTCGCTGGCCCATCTGATCGAGGGCGGCTCGGACATCTTCCTCATGCCGTCGCGGTTCGAGCCGTGCGGGCTGAACCAGATGTACAGCATGCGCTATGGCACCGTCCCGGTCGTCCACGGCGTCGGCGGCCTGGCCGATACCGTCGTCGACTATGCGCCGGGAAACACGCGGTCGACCGGCTTCGTGATGGGCGCGTACACGCCGGCCGCCCTTGTCCAGGCCCTCAATCGTGCGCTCGCCCTCTACGCCGATCGGCGCGCGTGGCCAACCCTGCAAATGGCTGGAATGCAACAGGATTTTTCGTGGGACCGTTCGGCACAGGAGTACGTCAAAATATACGAACGGGCGATACTCGGGCGAAGGGCCCCGGGGTAGGGATCAGGAGAAGCGATGGCAGCCGAAAACGTGCAGACCTTTACGGACGGGAACTTTGACGCGAGTGTGCTCCAGTCGGCACCGCCGGTGCTGGTGGACTTCTGGGCGGAGTGGTGCGGGCCGTGCAAACGGCTGGGCCCCACGGTTGACGCCCTTGCCACCGAGTATGCGGGAAAGGTGACCGTCGGGAAGCTCAACGTCGACGAGAACCCGAACGTTTCGTTCAAATTCCAGATTCGCGGGATTCCGACGATTCTCATCTTCAAGGGTGGCCAGGTTGTCGAGTCGGTCGTCGGGCTGGCTCAAAAGGACGACCTGAAGAAGGTCCTCGACAAGCACATCTAACTTTCAGCATCGGGTAATTGGGTAATCTGGTCATCGAGTGATTGATTGCCGGATTGCCCAGTCCTTCAATCGATTACCCACTACCCAATTACCCAATTACCCAATTACTCGATTACTCGATTACTCGATTCCCAATGCCATCCATTCGTAACGTCATCATCATCGGCTCGGGCCCCGCGGGCCTGACCGCCGCTCTCTACACCGCGCGCGCCAATCTCCAGCCGCTCATGATCGAGGGGATCGAAGCCGGTGGCCAGCTGATGCTGACCACGGAGGTCGAGAATTTTCCCGGCTTCCGAAACGGAATTCTCGGCCCGGATCTGATGGGCGAGATGCGCGCGCAGGCGGAGCGGTTCGGCACCGAGATCATCCAGGGCAACGTGACGAGCGTCGACGCCTCCTCGAGTCCGATCATCGTGAAGACGACGGAGGCGGAGTACCGCGCGAAGTCGTTGATCATCGCCACCGGGGCCTCGGCGCGGCTCCTCGGGCTACCGTCGGAGCGAACGCTGATGGGCCACGGCGTCTCGACGTGCGCGACGTGCGACGGCTATTTCTTCCGCGGACAGGAAATCGCGGTGGTCGGCGGCGGCGACTCGGCGATGGAAGAGGCCGTGTTCCTCACGCGGTTCGCGTCGAAAGTGACGGTCGTCCATCGGCGTGGGACGCTGCGCGCCTCGAAGATCATGCAGGACAAGGCGCGGGCCAATCCCAAGATCGCCTGGCTGCTGGACCACGAGGTCGAAGCCATTCACGACACGGGCAAGGGTGAGGTGACGTCAATGGTCGTGCGGTCGAACAAGACCGGCGAGAAGACGGAAATTCCGGTGAGCGGGGTCTTCGTCGCGATCGGACACACACCCAACACGTCGCTCTTCAGGGGCCAGCTGGAACTGGATCAGAACGGCTACATCGTCACGCACGACGGCTCCAAGACGAGCGTCGAGGGCGTCTTCGCGTGCGGGGACGTGCAGGATCACATCTATCGGCAGGCGATCACCGCCGCAGGATCAGGGTGCATGGCGGCGATCGACGCCGAGCACTACCTGGACAAGATTCCCGAGCATCTCGCTTCCGTGTAACTGCGGTTTCTTCTTAGTCAGTCAATCCAGCCGCCACCGACAACAGCGTCTCCGTCGTAGAAGACCACCGCCTGGCCAGGCGTGATGGCGAGCTGCGGCTCGTCGAAGACGGCTTCGGCGCGTCCGTCGCCGAGCGATCGCACGGATGCCGGGGCGGCCTCGTGGCGATGCCGGATCTGCGCTGTGACGCGCCGCGTGTCTGCCGGCTCCGGATCAATCCAGTTCACGCCCGAGGCGGTCAACGTCGTTCGCTCGAGCGATGACTTCGGCCCGACGACGACCTGCTGGTCGGCCGGCCGCAGCGCGAGCACGTACATCGGCGTCCCGGTCGGAGAGGCGAGGCCCAGGCCCTTGCGCTGGCCCACCGTGAAGCGGTGAATGCCGGAATGACTGCCGAGCACCCGGCCGCCCTCATCCACCAACGCACCCGCGCGCGCGGCCTCCGGGATGGTTCGGGTCACGAACGATCGATAGTCGTTGTCGGGGATGAAGCAGATTTCCTGGCTGTCCGGCTTGTCGGCGACAGGCAGCCGGCGTCGCCGCGCGTAGTGGCGCACTTCATCCTTCGGCAGGTCGCCCACCGGGAACACCGCGCCCGCGAGCTGTTCCTGCGTCAGTGAAAAAAGAAAATACGACTGGTCTTTGCCGCTGTCCACGCCGCGGCGAAGCTGGAGCCGTCCCTGCTCATCGCGCGCGACCCGCGCGTAGTGTCCCGTGGCGACGGCGTCCGCGCCAAAACCGCGCGCCCGCTCGGCCAGCGTCGCGAACTTCAGATCGCTGTTGCAGTGTGCGCAGGGGAGCGGCGTCCTCCCGGCGGCGTACTCGTTGACGAAGTTCGAGACGACCTGCTCGTTGAACTGCTGCTCGAAGTTCACGATGTAGTGCGGAATCCCGATCGATGCCGCGACGCGCCGCGCGTCGTGCAGGTCGTCAATCGAGCAGCAGCTGCCGAACGAGGTCTGCCCCTCGGACTGATCGTAGAGCTGCATGGACAGACCGATAACCTCGTGACCCTGCTCCGCAAGGAGCGCGGCGGCCACCGAAGAATCGACCCCGCCAGACATCGCTACGACAATGCGCATAACAAAGACGTCGCCACGAAAAACACGAAAGACACGAAAGAGAAAGACGAAACAGCGTTTCTTCTGTCCTGTTTCGTGGGTTTCGTGGTGATCGTCATGCTGGCACCGGCTTGCGGGTCAATCCGCGGAGCTTTTCCACGAGCCGCGGCAGAACGTCGATCACACGGTCCACTTCTTCCTGTGTCGAGAACATTCCGAGGCTGAAGCGCAGCGAGTTCTGCGTGCGATGAGTGGGGAGGCCCATCGCCTTCAGCACGTGCGAAGGCTCCAGCGTGCCGGAGGAGCAGGCCGAGCCGGTGGAAACCGCGATCCCTTCGAGGTCGAGTGCGATGAGCAGACTCTCCGCCTCGATCCGATCGAAGCTGATGTTGGTCGTGTTCGGCACGCGCTGGTCCTGCGCGCCGTTGACCTGCGTGCCCGCGACACTCCGCAGGATGCCCGCCTCCAGGCGATCCCGCAGCGCGCTCACGCGGACGGCCTCTGCGTTCATCTTGCCCATCGCCAGCATCGCTGCCACGCCGAGCCCCGCAATCGAGGCCACGTTCTCGGTGCCGGCGCGCCGGTTGCGCTCGTGCTTGCCGCCCGTTGCCGTTGGCTGCATCCGCGTGCCGCGCTTGATCCAGAGCGCCCCGACACCTTTCGGACCGTTGAACTTGTGAGCGGACAACGACAGCAGATCTGCTCCGAGAGCGCGGACATCGACAGGAATCTTCCCGGCGGACTGCACGGCGTCGGTGTGCAGCAGCGCACCGCGTTCGTGAGCGATCGCCGCGAGCGCTGCGACCGGCTGAATCGTCCCGATCTCATTGTTGGCGTGCATCACCGAGACGAGCGCGGTGTCGGCGTCGATTGCCTCGCGCAGCCGATCCGGGGCGACGACCCCGGTCGCGTCCACCGGGAGCAGGGTCGTGCGCCAGCCTCGCCGGGTCAACGCGCGCAGCGTGTTCAGCACAGCCTCGTGTTCGATGCCGGTTGCGATCAGGTGCCGGCGTCCGGTCGGCTCGAGCGCCTCGGCCGCGCCTCGAATGGCAAAATTGTCAGCCTCGGTTCCGCCGCTGACGAACACAACCTCGGACGGATCGGCGTTCAGCAGGGACGCCACCGCTGATCGCGCATCGTCGATCGTCGCCTTCGCCTGTTGGCCGAAATGATGAATGCTCGATGGATTACCGAAGACATCGCGGGAAACTTGCGTAAGCGCCTCAACGACTTCGGGCGCGAGCGGCGTCGTTGCGTTGTAGTCAAAGTAGACACGCATGATGAAACCTTCATTGTACCACTGCCGCTAACTCATGATAACAAAAGGACTAGACATCCTTTTGTTGCGTCCCGTATACTGGCCGGACATTCGACCCGATAGTAGACAGACATCGACCCCGGGCCCGCGGAAGACGGCAGGCGGAGGATAGAGAACATGTGGAAACGCGATGAAGCGGTCCGACCCCCGAGCGGACAACCGGCGGCTGCGCCGCAGCCGCCCGCGCTAACTCAACCGGGGGCTCCTGCTCCTCGGGCTGAAGCGAGCCATCTTATGGAGAAGGACATCGTGAATATTGGGAAGTCGGTCGTCATCAAAGGTGAGCTGAACGGCAGCGAGGACCTGACCATCGAGGGGCACGTCGAGGGCACAATTCAGCTCAAGGATCACGTGCTGACGATTGGTCCCAACGGCCGAATCAAGGCTCAGGTGTTCGCGAAGGCCGTGATCGTCCTCGGCGAGGTGACGGGGAACGTCACCGCTACCGACAAGGTCGATATTCGCGACAACGGGTCGGTGGACGGCGACATCGTGTCTCCCCGCGTGGCCATTGCCGAGGGCGCGCATTTCCGCGGCAGCGTGGACATGCAGCGGAAGGCCGGCGCCGAGCCCAAGGCTCAGGCTCCTGCCAAGCCGGCCGAGGCCGCGAAACCCGCTGCGGCGCCACAGGGCCAACCCGCCGCGGCCGGCCAGCGCGTAGGCGCCTAGCAGGACTTGGAATATAGAAGTTAGAAGTCAGAGGTTAGAAGTTAGAAGTCAAGCGTAGAAGTGGGGCGTCCGAATCACACGGACCGGAACTACTTCTAACTTCTAACTTTTTCCTTCTCACTTTTAAGTTCTTCCCGTGATGGGCCTGCTGGACCGTCTCGCGCCGCGCAAGGGCAATCTCGACGTTCGTCCGCAGGGACCGACGTCGGGATCGGCTGACGATCCCGTCTTCGCCACCAAAGCGCTTCGCAAGTTTCTTCAGACGCTGACGTCGAGGGAGCTGCCCGTCCTCCTGGACCTGGGCCCCCTCGTCGGCAGCAATGTCACGTACTTTGGCGAGCAGCTGGGCTGCAAGATCTTCGTCGAAGATATCTTCGCGGATCTCGATCGGCATGTTCGCGAGGACAAGCTCGATCAGCTGCCGGAGTTCTTCAAGAAGCGTTTTTCCCAGCGCGACAACTCGGTCGACGGGATCCTCTGCTGGGACGTCCTCGACTATCTCGATCGAGCGTCGGGACAGGAGCTGGCGAGTCAGCTGACGCGCGTCCTGCGTCCGGACGGAGCGCTCCTCGGATTTTTCGGGTCAGCTCCGCAGCAAGAGCCGCTCTACACCAAGTTCATCATCGTCGACGAGCAGAACCTGAGGCACCGGACGTATCCGGCGGCGCGAAAGCGTCAGTCGGGTCTGCAGAATCGCGACATCATGAGGCTCTTCGCAGACCTGCGCGTCGCCGATTCCTTCCTGCTCAAAACGAATTCGCGCGAAATCCTTTTCAAGAAACCCGCCTGACGCTCCGCGGCCGCGCTACTTGTTGATCGGGATCATGATGTGCGCGCCCGCGGTCCCTGGCAGCATCAGCCACGGCACGCCCTGGCCCTTGAGCGCTTCGTCGCGCTGGCTGCCCTCGGAGACGCCGATCGATTCCGGGGTCGCGTTCGGCACCGACATCACCCAGAGCAGCTGAATACGATCTTTCTTGCCGTACAGCCGGTATGAAATCGTCCCGAACGGCGTCGGCTTGAGCGTGCCGGCTGCCGTGGCGGCGGCGACGGCGTCCTGAATTTCCTTCTCTGATTTCTTCTCTGCGCGCAGCTTCGCCTGGAGATCGCGGCGCGGCGCAGTCACCTTGTTGTAGCACCACGTGAAGCCGTCGTCGCCCCTCGGCGTGCACTCGACGAAGTTGGTGCCCTCTCTCAGAATCTGACGCGCGCCCGTCGCTTTGTCGTACGTGTAGACCGTCGCGCCGGCTCGCAGGTCTTCCGGCAGCGGCAGTGTCGCCTGCGCGATCGGATCAGCGGCTTCGTCGGTGACCGTCGTGACCTTCACCGCGGGATTGATCGGGATCATGATGTGCGCGCCGGGCGTGCCCGGCAGCATCATCCACGGAAGTCCTTTGCCCTCGAGCGCGGCGTCACGCTGACTGGTGGTCGAAACGCCAGCCGAGTCCGGCGTGGCGTTTGGCAGCGACATCACCCAGAGGTTCTGGATGCGATCGCGCTTGTCGTACCCGCGGTACGACATCATGCCCGTTGCCGGCGCCTTGAGCGTGCCCGCTTTCGTGGCCGCCGCGATGGCGTCCTGAATCTCCTTGTCCGACTTCTTCTCGGCCTTCAGCTTGGCTTCCAGGTCGCGGCGCGGCGCCAGCGCCTTGTTGTAGCAGCGCGTGAAGCCGTCGTCCATACGCGGCTGGCATTCGAGAAAGTTCGTCCCCTCGCGCAAGACTTTGCGGTCGCCCGTCGCCTTGTCATACGTGACCACGGTCGCGCCGGCTCGCAAGTCCTGCGGCAGAATCTGCACGGCTTCCGCGATCTGCGCGGACGCCGAGGGTGTCTGGGCATGAGTGACCACGAACGGGCTCGTCACCAGGAGCGCTGCTGTCAGACCGAGGAGTCTCTGCATCGTCCGTCTCCATGAATCGGGTGGTGTACCGGGTCGGTCGGCTGTGCCGGATTATACCGTCCTGGCCTCCCGGATCCAGCGGATCAGCGTTTTGAGGTCGGGAGGCTTGCCGTACATCAAGAGCCCGACCGTGAACACCTTTGCGGCGCACCAGACGGAGGCGGCGACCGAGAGGATGCCCACGCCGATCGTGGCCCAGACCTGCCACCTCGGCGGGGGAGCGCTGGACGTCAGGCGGAGCAGCATCGCGAACGTATTCATCGGCGGAATGAAGCTCATCGCCGTGCTGAACGCGGAATTCGGTTCCCGCGAGATCGGGAGCGCGAGCATCCACGGCACCATCATGACGAGAATGATCGGCATCATCATCGTCTGCGCCTCGCGCATGTCGTTGACCGCCGAACCCACCGCCGCCATCGCGGATCCAATCGTCAGGTACGAGATCACGAAAAACACGAGCAGATAGAACACGAGCGACGGATCCAGCAGCCCCAGGACGGCGAACGACACCATCATCATGAACGCCAGACCGAGGTAGATCGCGAGGACGACGAGGCTGACGCACATCTGGCCGAGGACCTTGCCGGCCAGGAGCTCCAGCGGTGAGACAGCCGACAGCAGAACCTCGATCACCCGGCTCGTCTTTTCTTCGACCGTGGACGTGACGAGGCCCTGACCCGCCATCAGCACGCTGAACAGCAGAAGGCCCGCGAATGCAAACGGCAGGACCCGATTGAATCCGACGACCGTCGGCCGCTCGGCTCCTTTCGCCACCGTGATCGAACTGGGGCGGTCCACCCGAACGAGGGCGTGCACGCGCTGGCGCTCTATGCCCTCGCTGCGCGCTCGAGCGTTGATCAGCGCGTCCCGCATCGACTCGAAAATGACGGTCTCGATCCGGTCGTCGAGGTTCTGCGGCACGTAAAGGCTGTAGCCGCCGAATCCCTGACGGTCCGGTCCGGGGTTGACGGCATCCGGCTGTACCGCGACGACCGCGATGTGGCGGTCGCCGGGACTCGCCTCCAGCAGCCAGGCCTTCGCGGATCGGAGGTCATCCTCTTTCGCCTCGGCTGGACGTTCCACCACACGAAGTACAGGCGTTGCGCCGAGGATGCGGTCCAAGGCTGGTCCGGAGACGGCGCGGCTTTCACTGGCCAGCTCGCGTACTTCCGGTGGCGCGCCGGCGATCGCGCGCTGGGCCGCCGCATCCCTCCGTTCGGCAATCGCCTGTGGCGTGATCGTCGCGCGCAGTTCGGCCGAGACCGCGCCGGTCGGATCGATGATGGCGACTTGTCCGCGGATCTGCTCGCTTCGCTGGTTCATCAAACGCGGGCCGACTACGACGCTCAGCGCGAGCAGTCCCGGCAGCAACAGCACCGCGACCACGAACCCGCGCGTCATCACGGTCGCGAGGAACTCGCGCACGGCAATGTCGCGGACCCGCCTCATACAGCGGCCTCCGAGGATCCCTGTTCCAGCGCGCTTCGAAGCTCGGGGGATGGCTCTCTGCCGGCAGAGACGATGCTCATGAAAATGTCTTCCAGGCGCGGCCGCGCCACTTCGAGGCGGGCAGGAGTCACCATCGACGCGATCTGACGGATGGCGGCGCCGGGGTCGGATCCTTCGAGGAGCCGGATATCGTACACGGTCGCATTCCAGCGCGGGAGGCCCGCCGCCGGATCGATCCGTTCCACGGCCGCGAGCTGGCGAAGCGGGCTGAGGTCGGCCGATGAGTCCAGCGGCTCCAGGCGAATCGTGCGCGGATCGTAGCGCCTGCGAATGGAAGCCACGGTGTCGTCCATGACCTTGCGGCCACGATGGATCATCACGACGTGCTCGCAGAGGTCTTCCGCCTGTGTCATCGCGTGAGTTGAGAACAGAATGGTCGCGCCACGGCGATGCTCCTCCTGCACGAGGTCGCGAAGCAGGCGGGAGCTGACCGGATCGAGCCCGCTGAACGGCTCGTCGAGAATCAGAAGGTCCGGCTCGTGGATGATGGCCGCGAGGAATTGCACTTTCTGGAGCATGCCTTTCGACAGCTCCTCGCAACGCTTCTTCTCGACGGAGCCGAGTTCGACCCGCTCGAGGCTTCGCTTCACACGTAACGGGACGGCCGTTCCCTCGACGCCTTTCAGCCGGGCCATGTAGGCGAGGAACGCGCCGACGCGCATCTTTCGATAGACGCCGCGCTCTTCAGGCAGGTAGCCGATGCGATCCTTGGCGTCGAGCGCCGAACGCCGGCCGAGCACCGTCAACTCGCCGGAGTCGGGGAACAGGATCGACATGATCAGCCGGATCATCGTCGTCTTGCCTGCTCCGTTTGGTCCGATGACGCCGTACAACGCGCCCGTGGGAACACGGAGATCCAGATCGTGGATGGCCGTCGCCGATCCGAACGTCTTTCGCACGTGGTCGAGCCGCAATGCGTCGGTCATCCCGCTGTCCTCAACACCGGCACAAGATCGCACGGCTAAAGCCGTGCGCCACAGCCTCGCGTGCGCCACAGCCTCGCGCGAGAGTTTCGGCCGTGCGCAGCCTCGCGTGCGCCACGCTAGCGCTGCGCGAAGGCTACGTCGTGCGCCACGCCAGCGTAGCGCGAAGGCTTTAGCCGAGCGTCGGGAGTGTAACGCGTAAGGTCATCTGTAGCGAACGCGGCTCGGTCGAGCCTCGCGTGGGGAGGCCGCCGCTCGTTGCACCAGCGTCCGCCTCGGATAAGCTAGGCGCATGGCTCGCCCGGTCATCGCGATGCTCACCGACTTCGGAATGCGCGATCACTATGCGGGGACGATGAAAGGCGTCGCGCTCGCCATTTGTTCTGACGTCACGCTGGTCGACATCTCGCACGACATCGCCGCTCACGACGTGCTCGGTGGCGCATTGGAACTGGCGGCCGCGTATCGTTATTTCCCCGCAGGCACGATTTTTCTGGTCGTCGTCGATCCGGGCGTCGGGTCGACGCGCCGCGGCATCGCGGCCGACACAGGCGATTACTCGTTCGTCGCCCCGGACAATGGCGTGTTGACGGCCGTGCTCGACGAGCACCCGGCGAAGCGGATCGTCGAGCTCACCGAGCGGAAATACAGCCGGCCTACCGTCAGCCGTACGTTCGAAGGACGCGATCGCTTTGCCCCCGCGGCGGCGTGGCTCGCCAAGGGCATCGATCTCACCGCGCTCGGGCGGACCGCAGGCGCCATCCATCGCCTCGACATCCCTCGTCCGACCATCGAGAATGATCGCATCGACGGCGAGGTGCTGCGCGTCGATCGTTTCGGCAACCTGATCACCAACGTCGATCGCCGGACGTTCGAGAAGCTCGCTCACGGTCCTCTGGAGATCCGCATCGGTGAGCATCAGGTTTCGCGCGTCGTGTCGACCTACGCCGACGCGTCGCCCGGGGAAATCTGCGCGCTGTTCGGCAGCACCGATCACCTGGAGGTGGCGGCCAACGGTGCGAACGCGGCCGAGGCGCTCGATTTGCGGCGGGGCGCTCCCGTGCACGTCTCCCGCCGCGCGTGATACGATTCCGCGCTCATCATGATTGATTTCACGCTGTCAGACGAACACCAGCTGCTCGAGCAGTCGATCCGCGAATGGGGTGCCCGCGAGGTACTGCCCTACATCCGCGAAAACGACCGCAAGCACTATTTCGATCGCGAACGGATTCTGGGCGGGATGGCGAAGCTCGGTCTCCTCGGCATCTCGGTGCCGCAGGAGTACGGCGGCGCCGGCATGGACTACATCGCGCTCGGCATCGCGAGCGAAGAGCTCGAGTACCTCGATACGTCGCTGCGCGTGATCATGTCGGTCCATGCGGGGCTGAACTGCCTGTCGCTGCTCACCTGGGGCACCGAGGATCAGAAGCAGCGCTACCTGGTGCCGCAGGCCCAGGGCAAGAAAATCGCCGGATACGGTCTCACCGAACCTGGCGCCGGCAGCGACGCGCGCTCGATTCAGACAACGGCGACAAAGAAGGGCGGCGTCTACGTCCTGAACGGCGAGAAGAGCTGGATTTCACTCGCCGATGTCGCCGATCACTTCCTCGTCATCGCCTGGACGGATCTCGAGAAGAAGAAGAAGGGCGATCCTTCCGGGATGACCGCGTTCATCGTCGAGCGCACGGCCCGGGGGTTCACCAGCGGTCCCATGAAGGAGAAGTGGGGCATCCTCGCCGGCAATACCGGATGGTTCAAGATGGACGATGTGGAAGTGCCGGAGGAGAACATCCTGGGCCGCCTGGGCGAGGGCTTCAAGATCGCGATGTTCTCGCTGGATCAGGGCCGGTACACCGTGGCGGCCGGTGCGACAGGCTTGATCCGCGCGTGCCGCGATGCCAGCGTGAAGTACGCAAAGGAGCGCCGGACGTTCGGTGTCGAGATCGGACAGCACCAGCTCGTGAAGGAAATGATCGCGGGCATGGAGTCCGATTACCAGTCAGCGCGGCTCCTCTGGCTTCGATCGGGATGGATGAAGAACCACGGCATGCGCAACACGAAGGAAACGGGTCTTGCCAAGTGGTTCGCCACCGTCGCCTCGGAGCGGGCCGCCGGCGACGCCGTGCAGATTCACGGCGCAAACGGGTACTCGGACGAGTACCCTGTCGGACGGTTCTTCAGGAACTGCAAGGGCGCCGTCATCTACGAAGGCACGCGTGAGATCCACAAGCTGATGCAGGCCGACTACCTGCTCGGATACCGGACCGATCGTCCAACCCGTTGCGAGTTGCCTGCTTACGCAGGAAGTGAGAAGTGAGAAGTGAGAAGCTTGAAGTCGTACTTCTCCCTTCTACTTCTCCCTTCTACTTCTTCCTTCTAACTTCTAACTTCTAACTTCCAAAGTATGGATTCTGACCTTTCTCTCGAATTCCTCCGCGTCGTCGAACAGGCGGCCATCGCGTGCGCGCACACGATGGGCCAGGGCGATCGCCACCGCTCCGACCAGGTCGCCGTCGAGGCCATGCGCGAGGTCATGGACTCGGTGCCGATCGACGGCACGATTGTCATCGGCGAAGGCGAGCGCGACGAGGCGCCGATGCTGTACATCGGCGAGAAAGTTGGTCTCGTCAACGCCGCAAACCTCGTCGGACCGCGTCCGGCGCGCTTCGACGAAGTGGACATCGCGGTCGACCCGCTCGAAGGCACGAACCTGTGCGCGACGGGAGCCCCCAATGCGATCGCCGTTCTCGCTGCCTCCAACAGGGGAGGGCTGCTGCACGCGCCCGATCTCTACATGGAGAAGCTGGTCGTCGGTCCGAGCTCGAAAGACAAGGTGAGCCTCGATGCCCCGGTGCACGAGAACCTGAAGGCGATTGCGTCGTGCCTTGGACGTCATGTTGAGGATCTCGTGGTCGTCGTGCTCGAGCGCGAACGTCACGCGAAGTTGATCGAGGACATCCGTGCGACCGGCGCGCGCATCCGCCTGATCGGTGACGGCGATCTGTCGGCCGGCATCGCGGCCGCCGTCGTCGGCTCGGGCGTCCACGCGGTGATGGGGACGGGCGGCGCACCGGAAGGCGTGCTCACCGCCGCTGCGATGCGCTGCCTCAACGGCGAGATCTTCGCGCGGCTCGTCGTCAGCAAACCCGAGCACGAAGAACGCTGCCGTGCGATGGGGATCACCGATTTCAAGAAGGTGTACCGGTCGAAGGATCTCGCGCCGGGGAAGGACATCATCTTCGCGGCGACCGGCGTGACCGACGGAACGCTCATGCGCGGCGTCCGGTTCTTCGGTGACGGCACTCGCACCAGTTCAGTGATCATGCAGAACCGGCCGCATCGGATCCGGTTCATCGACAGCATTCACGTGAACCCGGATACCGACGTCAAGATCAAGTTCTGAAATCCGGTGTGGCGCAGGCCTTCAGGCCTGCGATAGAACTCGCAGCGCTGAAGCGCTGCGCCACACCCCACCCGCTATCGCACGCGACTGAACGCTTCGTACCGAAGATGCGGCAGGTCGATGCCGAGCGGCGTTTGCGGATTCGAATAGTCCGTCGGCCGCGACCAGCGCCCCAGAGTGATGCCAATCGTGAACGTGCCGACCGCGTTCGGACCCACGAAGCTTTCGTTGATGTCGAGCTGCGCCGTGAGCGTCAAACCCGGTGCGAGCAGGCGTGAGACGCGCACGGCTCCGCCCGCGGTGTTGCTCGCGCCCGGCGCGTGACGATTGAGGAACGCCAGGTTCGCATCGATCCAGGTCAGCGGGAGTATGCCCACCTGCACCGCTCCGCCCAGCTGATCGACGGTGTGAAGAACCCGCTCGGTCCCCGTCACCGGCGAGCCGACGGGTGCCGAAGTCTCGACGCGATCGACGACGGCCGTTTCACGCAACCCTTTCGCGCCGAACGCGCCGAATCGGATGTTGGGCAGCAGCACGTCCCAGGTGAACGACGCATCGATCAGCGTTCCTGACGACGCGTCGGTTCTGAAGCCGGCGTCCTTGAACCGTCCGCCGAAACCAAACTGCATGATGTTCCGACGATAGAGGAGCGTGGCGTCGAGCTCGCCCTCCTGCCGGCCCGGGTAGAACATGTACTCGCCGAGTGTCTGGATTCCGAAGACGTGGCCGGGACCGAACGGGGTCATCACGCGCCCCTTGCCGTAGAACGTGTAGTCGCCGGTACGGTCGCTGCCAAATGTCGGACCGATTCCGGCGTCAATCGCCGCGAACGTCGGTGGCTGGCACACATACGACGGCGGCACCGTTCCGGTGACTGTGACGGCCTTCGACGGTTGAGACGGATCATCGCTCGCGATCGTTACCGTCGCGGTCTTGGCCCCGGCAGTCGCGGGATGGAACCGGATCGGCACCTCGATGCTGTCGCCTGGCGCCACGCTGAGCGGAAACGCGAGCACCTGCGGCGTCTCGAACTCGGGCGACGACGAGGTGATCCCGGAGATGTGCAAGGGGCACGTGCCGCTGTTGTTGATGGTCAGCGCCAGATCGCGGAAGCGAGTCGGGCACAGGCTGCCGAAGTCGCCCGAGTCGGGAATCATGGTGGCGATCGTGGGCTTGCCGACATTCGCGGAGACCGGGACGGTGACCGAGAGATTCAGCGGATCGTCGCTTGGAATCGTCAGCGTCGCGTTCGCCGGCCCAGGGCCTGTCGGCGTGAACGTCACCTGAAACGGATAGCACGCCCCTGCGGCGACCGTGACAGGGAAGCCGCCGACTGGCGTCGTGACGGCGAACCGCGACGACGAAGACGTGATCGGCGAAACCGTAAGCGGTGCGCCACCCACGTTGCAGACGTTCAGCGTCGCGACTTGCGGTGTCAGGCCGCACGACTCGGGAAACACGACCGGTCCGCTGATCGAGATCTTCGGCGGCACCTTGAACGCGCTGTCGCGGAAGAAAATCGGATCCAGCTGCGGCGTGGTGCGCCCCGAGGCCTGACCGGTGTAGACGCCGTAGAAGGTCGTGCCGAGCGCCGTCAGTCCTTCGTAGTCTCCCCAGAGGAATCCGTTCCCGGCGCCCGCCAGCCCCGTCGGATCCATGCTCTGGAGGATCTGATCGCTCCACGTTGCGCCATCGTCGAACGATCGCGCGAAGTGGTGGCGGAATTGCGTGACAGTGCCGTTATCGACGAAGTCGATGTACAGAACGCCGACCGCGCCGTTGGCGGCCACCGCGATCTCCGGATACGCCGAGTGCTGGGTCCCGTCGGTGACGCGAGTAGACGTCCACGTGACACCCTGATCGGTCGAGCGCGCGACGAAGATCTGCCCGAAGCCGGAATCGCGCCGCACGTAAGCGGCATAGACGTCGCCGTCGCCGGGATCGGTAGCAATCCAGGCATCGCTCGATCGCGCGCGACCGACAGGGCGTCCGCTGGCAGGGTTGCCGAACTGCGTGGTGAAGAACGTCTGCACCGCGCCGGCGCCGTGCACAGAGGTTCCCGACGCGCCGAGCGCGGTCCACGTGGCGCCGCAATCATCCGATCGCATCACGCGGAAGTGCGCGTTCTCGAACGCGTTCGGCTCCGCCGTGCCACCGCCCTCACGTGTCTTGTAAATCAGATACACGCGGCCGTTCGGTGCGATCGCGATGCGGCTCGTGCGATTGGGGAAGCTCGAGTTGTTGCCCGCGCCGACGTTCGTGATGTTCACGCCGCGGTCCGTGGAGTTGGCGACAGTCGATCGCGAATTGGCGACGCCGAAGTTCAACCACGGGGAGTAGAGGCGTCCGGCGCATGTGCCCAACGTCTGCCGGTCGATGTCGAGATGCGGCTGATCGTCGCCGAACGACGCGCCGGCGGTCAGCGCGGCGTCGGCCGTGCCCGTCTGACGGAAGATGAAATCGAAGTTTGCGCTGCTGCTGTTGACGCCGAGCTCGGCCACGTGCAGGCGCCCGCTCGAGTCGAATGCCACTTTCTGATCGCCCGGTCCCGACAGACCGGCCTGCGGTTGCGGAATCTGCGGCACCCGTCGCCACGTCAAGCCGCCGTCCGAGGATTTCCAGACCGGTGCATTTTGCGTGGCGGTCCAATTCCCCGAAAAGGAGACGACGACCACTTCGTTGGGGTTCGTGGGATTGACGGCGATCGAAGGCTCCGTATCGCCGGCGTTGGCGGTATCGGTCGCATCCGTAGCGATGTTGACCTGGCGCGCCTGGCCGAAGCCGACAACGGTCGCCGCCAGTACAAAGACAGAGGTCGAGAGGATTTGGCGCCAAAGCGTGTGTTGCATGGCGGCTCCTAACGCGCGGTTGCCTGGACGATGGTATTGAGGTCGAGGACGACACGCTCCACGACGCCGGGTTCGGCCATGTTCGACTCGGCGAAAGCGATGGCGCCGCCCGCGTACTGATGAAGCGTCAGGATGACCGGTTTGCGCTCACCCTCGTTTTGAATCGCTTGTTCGGTGACTTTCTCAGGCGGTCCGAGGCGGGCGCGCACGGCGGCGATGGTGAGTCCGGGCGCCAGCACTTGCAGGCCCGCGGCGCGCGTGATCGCGAGGTGGAAGCCGTCGCCGTCGCGCAACCGCAGCGCCTCGGCCCTGGGAGTCGTCGCGGCAGGGGCCCCGG
>DASSGK010000005.1:0-8872 GCA_035693505.1 Vicinamibacterales bacterium | reverse complement strand
CCGGCGCGTCCGTCCGGCCAGCACGTGATCGTGGATCTGATGGCGTTCTACTTCCGGAGCTCGGAAGCGAACGACGAGTGCTACAACGCGCTGATCAACAGGGAAGTGTGCCGGCCGATTGCGATCACGACGAGGAAGCCGGAGGCGCTGAGGCGATGATCAGCCGCGAAACACGCGAAACCACAAAACACACGAAGGTCGCATCGTGACGGTCCACGAAGCCGACATCTGCATCATCGGCGGCGGCATCACGTCGGCGATGCTCGCGGAGCGGCTGTCCGAATTGCGGCCCGGCGTGCACATCGCGGTCATCGAAGCGGGCAAGTCGATCTTCGACGCGCAGAATCGCGGCCGGTACCGTCAGCGCGCGATCGATTACGGCGAGCATCCCTGGCCCGGCGACTACATCGAGGATCAACAGGCCAACGGCATCATCTCGATGACGATGGCGGTTGGGGGTCTGGCGCTGCACTGGGGCGGCGCCTGCAATCGCTTCTCCGAGGAAGATCTGCGGCTGAAGTCGATGTACGGGCTCGCGACCGACTGGCCGATCGCATGGGACGATCTGGAAAAGCACTACTGCGAGGCGGAGCGGCGGTTGAACGTCAGCGGCGAACCGAGCCCGCACCTCGAGGACAAACGATCGGCGCCGTATCCGCAGGGACCGATTCCGCTGTCCTACAACCTGCAGACACTGAAGACGTGGGCCGAGCAGAGCGGCCTGAAGTTCTCGCCGCTGCCGATGGCGCGCAACCTGACGCCGTTTGGCGGACGCGGTGGCTGCTGCGTGTACGACACGTGCGGTGAAGTGTGTCCCTCCGGCGCGCGATACTCGCCAGACTTCACGTTCAAGCAGCTCATCGCGCCGAAGAAGATCGTGCTGCACGATCAAACGCTCGTGCGCCGGCTGATTGTGGACGACAAGCAGTCGCGGATCGTGGCCGCGCAGGCGCTGCACCAGGATCGGCCGGGCGATCCGATCGAGTTCCGGGCGAAGACGTTCGTGGTCGCGTCGGGATACTGCTGGAGCTCGCATCTCCTGCTGCTCTCGTCGAGCACGCGGTACCCCAACGGCCTCGCGAACAGCTCGGGGCTCGTCGGCCGCTACATGAACGGGCACAAGTTCATCCAGGCGACGGCGAACATCGACGATCAGACGTTTCCTGGGCAGAACATGACGCACAGCCTGATCTCGCGGCAGTACTTCCGCTGTGCGGCCGACAAGCCGTTCGTCCGGCACGACACACGCGTCTGGGAAAGCTCCGCCGGCCGGGATCCCCGGCTCCGCTCGGCCGATGGGAAACTGCTGCTCGGCGACGAACTGATGGCCGACTGGCGCTCGCGCACCAAGGGCAGTTCGGTGCGTTTGCGCGCGTACGTCGACGTGCATCCGTCGGCGGACAGTCGCCTCACGCTCGATGCGTCGAAGAAGAACCGCTACGGCGATCCGATGCCGAAGATCGAGCACCGGTTCGACGAAGCGACGCTGGCGAGGGAGGCGGCCACCAAGGCGCACGTGCTCGGCGTCTTCGGCACGCTCGCGAAGGCGAGCAACGGACGGATCGTGAACACGAACGAGGGCGATTATCTGGATCACCCGGGAGGTGGCTGCCGCATGGGCACCGATCCCGCGACCAGTGTCTGCGACAGCTACGGCCGCACCCACGATCACGAGAACCTGTTCGTGGTCGGCGCCCCGACGACGCCGACCGGCGGTTGCACCAACGGCACGCTCACATTCGTCGCGCTCACGCTGCGATCGGCGGCCGAGATCGCCAAGTCGTAGCACCTGTAGCGCGAAGGCTTCAGCCGAGCGTCTCGATCGTCGTCTTGCGAAGGTTTTAGCAGAGCGTCCCGAACGCCGTCGCGCGAAGGCGTTGGCCGAGCGTCTCGAACGCCGTCGCGCGAGGCTTCAGCCGAGCGGCTTGAACGCGCAGTGCAAAGGTTTTAGCCGAGCGGTTTGAACGCTGTAGCGCGAAGGCTTTAGCCGAGCGGGATCGAGACTTGCTCGTCCGCTACGCATGCTTTGTCGGCGCCCTCCCCGCCTTTACGACGGTTGTTACCTCGGAGCGCGCAGCGTTTTCTTCACGATGTGCACGTTCGAGCGGAGAAGTTATTTCCTGGATTTCCGAGTCGGCGCGAGGCTTTGTGAGCAGCTATTGAGTACGGCGACTCGTTACGACGTTGAAGTCGTTGCGTACTGTTTCATGCCGGATCACCTTCATCTGCTGGTGGAAGGACGCCGGGAAGGCGCAGACATTCGAAAGTGGACGGGTGCGTTCCGCCGCGTGTCGGGATTCCATTTTCGACAGGAGTTCGGACAGCGTCTCTGGCAGGACGGCTGCTACGATCGCGTTCTCCGAAAAGAAGAGGCGATGTTGAGCGTTGCCAAGTACATCGTCCTGAACCCAGTGAGGGCGGGCCTTTGTGCGGACGCCGGCGCGTATCCTCTGCTGGGTTCAAGTCGCTTTGAACGGTCTGAGCTCCTGACGGCCTCCGATTGGTACCCGCCCTCGCGCGGATAAAGTCCGTAGCGCCATGATCGCTCGGCTAAAAGCCTCGCGCTACGGTGCCAGCCCTCGCTCGGCTAAAGCCTTCGCGCTACGGTGGAGCCCTCGCTCGGCTAAAGCCTTCGCGCTACCGTCGATCTCTACTTTGCCGCCGTCAGCATGATCTCGACCGCGGCGTCTGCCCCCATCAGACCGGCGCCAACAGTGGCGCGAGCCGGGAAGTCTTTGCCGAACGCCTCTCGATACGACGTGTTCATGTCGTTGAACTTGGTGAGGTCCGGGAGATAGACCACGCCGTCGACGACATCGCTCCAGTCGTAGCCCGCGGCCTTCAGCGTGCGTCCGATCCTCTTCAGCGATTCGGCGGCCTGCGCTTTGATGTCGCCCTTGTTGTCAGCGGTGTTGCCGAGGATGCCCGACACATACAACCGGTTCCCCGCGCGGATCGCCGCGCTGAGATTCGGATTCTTCGTCCCCGCGCTGCCGTCCGCGTTCGGCGTCGTCAACGCGCTGCGATTGCCGCCTTTCACCGCGACCATCGTGATCTCGACGATGTAGTCGGGTGACGTGAGGCTGGCCTTGACGGTCGCGCGCGCCGGCGGATCCGTCGGGAAGTACGTCTGGTACACCTTGTTCATGTCCTGGAACGCTGCCTGATCGGAGATGTACACCCGCGAGGCGACGACGTCGCTGTAGCTGAACCCGGCCGCCTTGAGGACGGCCGCGCCATTGTCGAGGACGGCCTTCGTCTGCACGGTCATGTCGCCCTTGATCGGCGTGTTGTCCTTGCCGTTGCGCGCGATCAACCCCGAGAGAAACAGCGTGTTGCCGCTCTTGACGCCGTAGCTGTACGGGTTCGGCGACGACGACCACTCGCTCGGGTTGACGACGACACGCTCGCCGCCGTCGGGCACGGCGACCACGGCGATCTCGACGAGGCCCTCGTTGAGCAGCGGCACCATGACGGTCGTGCGCGCGGGCGGATCCTTGGTCCAGTATCCGCGGTAGACTTCGTTCATCGCGGCGAAGTCGCTCTGGTTGCGCAGGTAGACCGTCACGCTCGCGGCGTTGGCGAGGCTCGATCCTGCCGTCTTGAGCGTGGCGCTGATGTTGTCGAGCACCTGCTTGGTCTGCGCCTTCACGTCGCCGCCGCTCCCAAGCGTGCCGGAGACGTAAATCAATCCGTCGGCTTTGACGGCGGCGCTGAACGGCATCGCCGGGTTGGCGCCGGGGAACACCTTCTTCGACGATTGGGCAAAAGTCATGGATACCGCCGCGATGGACATGGCGAGGATGGTCAACAGGCGCATGGTGGCTCCTTCAGAAGCCGCCATTCTATCCGGGTCCGGCTCGAGCCGGACACTGCCGTTCCGATCGGGCCTGATTGTCGGTGGCGTCCGGCTTCGACGGGACTGGGGCGCGAGACGCCAGTTGAAGGTAAGGTAATCTAGAGCACGATGATCGAAAAGCGGCGATCGAAGATTCAGGGATGGGGTGTTTACGCGACGCAGACGATTTCGAAGAACACGCGCATCATCGACTACGCGGGCGAAAAGATTTCCAACCAGGTGAGCCTCAAACGGGAGGCGCGCTACATCAAGAACGGGCACATCTGGTGTTTCAAGCTCACCAACCGCACCGTGATTGACGCCGGGGTCGGCGGCAACGATGCGCGCTTCATCAATCACTCCTGCAAGCCCAACTGTTACGTCCACATCTACGGCGGAGTCATCTGGATCCGCGCGGCGCGGAAGATTCGCCGCGGCGAAGAGCTCACCTATCACTACAACACCGACGGCGAAGGTCTCATCAAGTGCCGGTGCCGTCCCGGCTGCCAGCACCTGATTTGACCGCACCAGTCATCTTTTACCTGCACGGGTTCGCTTCGTCGCCCAGGTCGACGAAGGTGGGTTTCTTTCGCGAACGGCTTCGCGAGCACGGTCTGGATCTCAGGTGCCCGGACCTCAACGCACCCGACTTCTCGTCGATGACCATCACCCGGATGCTCGATCAGTTGGGCGCGGAGCTCACGGCCCTCGAAGATTCGCCGGCGACGCTCATGGGTTCGAGCCTGGGCGGGACGCTCGCGATCCTGGCGGCGGAGCGGTTCGCGCTGCGTGTCGATCGACTGGTGTTGATGGCACCTGCAGTGATGTTCGCGAAGCCGGGCCACCACCTGCTTCCACCCGAGAGAATCGAAGAATGGCGGCGCCGCGGCTCCCTGCCGTTTTTTCACTACGGTGAAAACGCGGAACGGGAACTGAACGTGGCCTTTTACGAAGACAGCCTGCGGTACGATCCGTTCACTGCCTCGATGCCACAGCCGACGATGATCTTTCAGGGACTGCGCGATGCGTCAGTCGACTATCGAACGGTCGAAGCGTTCGCCAGCACGCGGCCAAACGTCACCTTGTCGCTGCTGGACGACGACCATCAGCTGATCGCCAGCCTTCCGCGGATGTGGAACGACATCAGGGCGTTTCTCGAGCTCGACGCATGAAACGGCTCGCCCTCGCGGCGGCGCTCGCTGGAATCACGATTCAGTCGTCTACATTCACCGTTCATGGAACGCTCGCGGCGCAGGGAGCAATCGGAGCGCGAGGCGTTCAGCCGGGCGATGCCGGAAGGTTCGACGTTCCAGCGTCCCTGCGTGTCGGCGTGTTGAAGGCCGGCGGCGGCTACGCCGTGACGACGATGCCGATCGAGGCCTATGTCGCGGGCGTGTTGTCCGGGGAAGCGGTGCGGGACAGCGAGCCGGCCGCGCTCGAGGCGCTGGCGATCACCATCAGGACGTTCGCGCTCGCGAATCGTGGACGTCATCGCGCGGATGATTTCGATCTGTGCGATCAGACGCACTGTCAGGTGCTGCGCGCGGCGGTCGCGGCCACCACGCGCGCGGCGCAGGCGACCGCGGGCCGCGTGCTGTTGACTAACGGCGTGCCGGCGTCGGTCTACTACTCGGCGTCGTGCGGCGGCCGGACGCAGATGCCGTCCGACGTCTGGCCCGGTGCTGAGGATCCGCCGTACCTGCCGTCGAAAGACGATGACGCGTGCGAGGGCGCGCCGGCGTGGACGGCGGAGCTGCACGAGAGCGACGTGTCGCGTGCGTTGCGGGCGGCCGGGTTCCGCGGGGAGTTGCGCGACCTGTCGATCCGATCGCGGAACGCGTCAGGGCGCGTGGCGCTCTTGAGGCTCGAGGGGCTGAAGCCGGATCAGATCTCCGGTCAGGATTTTCGAGTCGCCATCGGACGGACGCTCGGCTGGCAGCACGTCAAAAGCACTGCGTTCGATATGGGGAAGAAGAACGGATCGTACCGGTTCAGCGGTCACGGGTCCGGTCACGGCGTCGGCATGTGCGTCGTCGGATCAGCGCGTCTCGCGGAACGCGGCGTCAACGCGGAAGCCATCCTTGCACACTATTTTCCGGGTCTCCGCATCGCCGGAGGTCCTTTGCCGCGAGGGTCTGACCCAGGTCTGACCCAGGTCAGACCTCGATCTGAAAACGGTGAAAAACTGGCCGAAAAACCGCCTGTTTTGGGCCCTCGCGGAACAGGGGTCAGACCTGGGTCAGACCCAGGTCTGACCCGGGGCGTTGGCGCAAGACCGGTGCCAGTTGGAGGGGAGATTCTGCTGTCGCTGCCAGACGATGACGAGGGGGAGCGCGGGGCGATCGTGAAGCAGACCCTGACGGCGCGTGACGATCTGGCCCGCGCGCTGGGTGTGACGCCGCCTCGCGTGACGGTGCGCTTTCACCCGACCACCGACGACTACGAGCGCGTGACCGGGCAGCCCTGGTTCACGTCCGGCGCCATCGTCAACAACGAACTGCATCTGCTGCCGATGGCCGTGCTGCGCGATCGCGGGGTGCTGGATCGGACGATTCGGCACGAGCTCGTGCACCTGATGGCCGACGCGATCCTCGCGAAACGTCCAGCGTGGGTACGCGAAGGTGCCGCGATCTATTTCGCAGGCGAGCCGCTGCTCCCCGGCGAACCGCGCCAGCGCCCGGCCTTCAAGCCGGAGCCGCGGGCGACGTGCCCCGCCGACAGCGAGCTGCTCCAGCCCGTCTCGGCGGGTGCGCTCAGCAACGCATACTCACGCGCACGCACCTGCTTCGCGAAACAGATTCAAGCGGGAACGAGCTGGCGCGACGTGCGGTAGCGATCCCGATCGACTTGAGCTACTTGGGGTCGGGCACCGCCGGGACCGTGTACGTCTTCTTCAGCGCCGCCTGATACTCACCAAACAGCGCCTTGATCCCGTCGAACTCTTTCTTCACCGCCTCTCGATAGTCGGCGTGCGTGGCGAAGTCGAAGAGGACTGCCGTCATCGCTTGCGCGTCGACGGTAAATCCCTTGTGGCCGATCTCTTTCAGGTTGTCGGCGTCCATCTCGTACGTGTGATTCGACCAGGTCGATGTCTGCGCGCTCAATCCCACGCCTGGGATGTCTCGCGACACGCTGCCGGTCTCCTCGTAACCCTGCGGCTTGGCCGGTTCAGGATTGATTCCGGTCGCGCCGAAATTCTTCATGTACTGGAACCCGACCTCCGCCAGCGTCGCGAGGCCGATGCCGTCGAGATCCTTGCCGTAGTGATCGATCTTGACCTTGGTGCCGGTCGACAGCGCAGCGGCCTTCGCCGCGTTGTCCACGAACTCGACGACCTGCTGCAGGTACACCTCGTCGGGATAGCGGATGTAGAAGTCGGCCACCGCCCGATCCGGCACGACGTTGGGCGCCGTGCCGCCTTCGAGAATCACTCCCTGGATCCGCGCTTCCGGGCGGATGCTGATGCGCGATGCGTCGATGTTGTTGAAAAACTGAACGACCGCCTCGACCGCGTTGCGGCCCATCCACGGCGTCATCTGATGCGTCGGCGCGCCGCTGAACGTGTACTTCGCGCCGACGATGTTCAGGCAGCATGAACCGAACCCGTGCGCGGGCCGCGACGTCTGGCTGGAGGCGTGGCTGCGCACGATGATGTCGGCGCCGTCGAAGGCATGCGCCTCGTGCATCACCGTCTTCGCGTTGGGAGGCATCATCTCCTCTCCGGGCGTTCCATAGACGACGATGCTGCCAGGCGCTTTTGTCCTGGCGAGATACTCGGCCATCGCCACCGCTGCCGCCATTCCCACGGGACCCTGCGCGCTGTGCTGATCGCCGTGAAACGCGCCCTTCGTGCCGCGCAGCGCGTCGTACTCGAGAATGATGCCCAGCACCGGGCTGCCGTTGTTGCCCTTGAACTTCGCGACGAACGCCGTCGACAGGCTCGCGGTCCCCGTCTCGACGCTGAAGTTGTGCTGGCGCAGGTAGTCGGTGAGCTTACTGACGGACCGCTTTTCCTCGAAACCGATCTCGGGATGCGTCGCGATATCGTCTGCCAGCGTCAGCAGCTCCTTGTCCATCAGCTCCTTCGCGCGTGCGACGACCTGATCGCGAGCGGCATTCGAACCCGTGAGCCGCGTCACGAGCGCGGGCACGTCGAGCGACTGCTCGAGCGCGGACATTTTCTTGAGCACGTCTCGCGCCGCTTCCTTCTCGGTGGGTGTGTCCTGAGCAAGCGCGGAAAACGGGAGGAAAACCAGCACGAAGAGCACAAGGCCGCGAAGTCGTGTAGGCATGATGCGCAACATTATAGCTATGAGCCCTCAGCCCGTTCGCGATGAGCCATCAGCCATCAGCCATCAGCCATCAGCCATTAGCCATTAGCCATTGAAGTCCCCCCACTGCACCTCTTTCCGCTGACCGAGCAGCAGCCTGCGGACCTGAAGATAGCGGGCGCCGCCGAGACGCTTCGTCATCTTCTTCGCGTTCCAGATCAGTGTCTGGCGCGCGCACGGCAACCAGTCGCCGTGGGCCATCGCGGCAGCCGTCGATGCGCTGGTCCACCGCTGGACGGTGAAGCGCCCGGCGAGCGTCAGCCCGTACGCCGTGCGGATGCGGCCGGTCGGTTCGGACGTGAACAAGCGAACGATTCCCGCTCGCGCCGCCGCCTGCGCAACCTGCGGTGCGAAGTCGCCGCCGGGCACCGAGGCCTCGTCGATGCGGCCGCCGATGATTCCGCTCAGCACCGAGCAACTGCGCGACCACTCGTCGACAAGTTGTTCCCACGGGCAGCGCGCCATTCGCAACGGATGCGAGCACGAATGCGCGCCGATGACATGACCGCGCGCAGCCAGGCTGCGGATCTCGTCCGGCGATAGAAAGCCACGTCTGCCGATGTAGTTCGTCGTGATGAAAAAATGCCCGATCCATCCACGCCGTTCCAGCAGATCTGCCGCCACCATCGCGCTCACGCCGCCATCGTCGAAGGTCAGGAGCGGAAGAGCAGGACGGGCGGGAGGGGCAGGAGGGGCAGGAGGG
>DASSGK010000004.1:0-13585 GCA_035693505.1 Vicinamibacterales bacterium | reverse complement strand
GTGAATTCGGTGTGAGGAGGAGGACCGATTGTGAATCGAGTGGGCAGCAGCTCGACACGAGCCGGCCGGCGCACGACCGCCACGGCGAGCGCCATCGCCGCCACTCCGGAAGCAATGACCGCGGCTCTTCTCCACCGCACGGCGCGAGCCGGCAGGGGATTTGGCAGTGCGAGAGGCGCCGCTGCAAGCGGGCGCTGCAGCCGCTTCAACTCGGCTCCAAGATCCGCCGCCGACTGATAACGCAGCTCACGATCCTTTTCGAGCGCGCGCCCGATCACGGCGTCGAGCGCTTGCGGCAACTCGGGTCGAATCGCTGATGGGGCGGCTGCAGGCGCGTGGAGGATCGCGTCGTACAAAGCGGCCTCGCTCGGCCCGTTGAAGGGCCGGACGCCGGTCGCCATCTCGTATAGCACGACGCCGACGGCGAACAGATCGCTGCGGTGATCGACGGCTCTGCCCAACGCCTGCTCTGGCGACATGTAGCACACCGTTCCGGCGATCGTCCGGACCGCGCCGGTGACCCGCGTCGGCGCGGACGCATCGCCTCCAGGAGCAGCGCTCTTGGCGAGGCCGAAGTCGACGATCTTCACGAGCCCGTCGCGGCGGATCATGATGTTTTCTGGCTTGATGTCGCGGTGGACGATTCCTGCCGCGTGCGCGGCGGCGAGCCCGGCCGCGACCTGTCCGCCGATCTCGGACAGGTTCGCCACCATCACGGGACCGCGCCTGATGACGTCGCCCAGCGTTTCACCGTCCACCAGCTCGGACGCGACGAATTCGTACCCGTCGGCCCGGCCGATCTCGTAGATCGTCACGATATTCGGATGGTTCAGCGACGAAGCGGCACGCGCTTCCCTCTCGAGACGGTCGCGGAAATTCGCGTCGGCCTGAAATCGTGGCGCCAGGAGCTTCAACGCCACGTCGCGCCCGAGCGCGGGATCCGAGGCGCGATACACGTCTCCCATGCCGCCCGATCCCAGGTGCGCGACGACCCGATAGCGCGCGACCTGCTGCCCGACCAGCGCGCGCGGGCTCCTGCCCGTCATCAGGTCCGCTGCCATCGCTTCCGCGATCCGCTCGAACGGATCATCGTCCGCGGGGCGGTCGGCTGCGACCAGAGCCAGCACAGTGCCATAGAGCGATTCGTCGGCCCCGCACTCCGCGCGCAGATACGCGGCGCGCTCGTCAGGACTCCGCTCGAGTGCGGAGTGAAAGAGCTCGACCACGCGCTCCCAGGCCGGTTCGGTCACTTCCCCAGCTCGCGCTGCAGCCACGCGCGCGCAAAGCGCCAGTCGCGGGTCACGGTTTCAGGCGAAACACCGAGGAGCCGCGCCGATTCGACGACAGAGAGGCCGCCAAACACGCGCATCTCGACCACCCGCGCCTTCCGCTCGTCGACCTTTGCCAGGTCGTCCAGCGCGCCGTCGATCGCAAGGATGCCCGCCGGCCGTGGATCCTCGACATCGATGTCGAGCGCAATGGTTGGTGCGCCGCCGCCGCGTTTCTTGTAGCGATGGCGGCGCGCGTGATCGACGAGGATGAAGCGCATCAACTGCGCGGCGACGGCGAGAAAGTGCGCCCGGTCGCGCCAGGCCATGCCGCGTTCCCTGACGAGCCGGATATAGGCCTCGTTGACGAGCGCCGTCGGCTGCATCGTGTGGCCCGGACGCTCCCTGGCGAGATGCCGCCGGGCGAGTTGCCGCAACTGCTGGTGCACGAGCGGGATGAGCTCATCAAGCGCGGCTCGATCGCCGCCGCTCCACGCATGAAGAAGTCCGGTCACGGTGCTTCCCGGATCGGCTCGATCTGACATCTTTAAATATGTGGGCACATCTTATGACGGATTCAGACGCGGTCTCTCGCATACACAGAAGCGGGCATTCGTGGATGGGCAGTCCGCCCTCAAAGAATCGCCGGCGGCACGACCTTCACTGGAGAGGCCACATGAGAAACCGTCTAAAGAAGTTCGCCGGACTGATCGTCGCTGTCGTCGGGTCGTTGGTCGTCGTTCCCGGCGCTCTCGCCGCAGACGTCACGCCGACGGTCGACACGCCGTTGTCGTTTCGCGCGACGTTCAAGGGCCTCGACTCCGACCCACAGTCGATTGCCGGAAACGATTTCCAGGTGTTCGAATTCGATTTCTGGACCGTGCTGGTCAACCTCCGTGGCGACGCGGTGGACGGGAACGGCAACGCGTCCGGCTTCTACGAAATCCAGCTCACGCGAACCGGTTCAAAGGTCGCCGACCCTTCGGCGCCCACCGTGAATACGTTCCTTTTCTATTCGGGCCTTCAGCCCGGGGTCACATTGATTGACAACAGCGTCAGTTCGCAGCCCCATGGCGACGGCGCGGAATACCTGACCACCTCCGTTGGTATTCGACACGATCCGTCCGCCGGCGCAGTCTTTTTCGGAGGAACGATTGCCGGTGACTCCGATCTGAACGGCGACGGTGTCATCGACTCCGATCAGACGGCCACCGATGCCATCGTCAAGACGCTGCAGACGCTGAAAGACGCGGGCGTGATTACCGGCAAGGAGATGGGCCAAATCATCAAGCAGACGAACCAGCCGAGAAAATAGGTCGCGGTCGAAGCCGCCGTCGACGCCGGACCACGTGACGGCGGCTGTTCTCGAAGACCGCGGAGGAGAAGCACTGGACCCAGGCGGCGACGCCGGGTCCAGTCTGGGATCGACGCGAACTACTGCCGGAGTAGCGCGACTGAGAGGTTGCCTGGCGCGTTGTTCGCGGTGACCACTGCACCGGAAGTGAATGGATAGAGAATTTCCGCCTCCACATGAAACTCGTGAGAACCTGGCCCGAGCGGCTGTATCGTGCCGAGATGCCACGGGCTCGGGGTCTTGTTGAGAACCAGGTTCGTCGATGACGCCCGCAGGACACGGACGACGACGCCATCGATCACCAGGTGCAATTCAACGAGCGCCTGAGTCCCGGTGCCTAGGTCCGCGTAGATGTCGCCTTCCGCATCGACCAACGCGCTGACCGTGACTCCCGCAGGGACGGTCAGCGTCACCGATGTTGGAATCGTCTGATACGACGTCATGCTCAACGGCGTCCTCAGCAGCGACACCGAGGTCGCTCCCACCGTCGCCGCCGGACCATCCGGCCCCTGTGAACCGGCGGGACCAATGGGACCGGCAGGGCCGACCGGACCGGCGGGGCCTGTCGCGCCTTGCGAACCGGTCGGGCCCTGGGGACCCGCAGGGCCGGCAGGTCCCGCAACGCCATCCTGACCGGCCGCCGTCATCAGTTGCCACGGCGCCGCAGGCGGCTCGCCGTTCGAGACGGGCTCGAGTGTCACGTACGATGAGCCATCGTGACCAACCACGTCGCCGCGCGAATACTGAACCGCGGCATCCCAGGCGCCTCTCCACTGAAAGCCCGCACCACTCGCGCCTTGCGGGCCCTGAGGACCGATGGGCCCTTGCGATCCCGTTGGACCTGCGGGCCCTATCGGACCGGCGGCGCCTTGCGGACCCTGAGCGCCGGTCGGACCCGCCGGGCCCGCCGGACCTGCCGGGCCCGCTGGGCCCGCGCCTGCGCCCGCGGCAACCGGCACAATCGTGAGATCGATGAAATCCGAAGCACCAGGATTGCGTCCATTTCCGTGCGTCACAATCCCGAGTCGATATGTCCCTGCTGCGAGGGCGGTTGGAACATGGGCGACCACGTGTTCGTCGTCCCAACCCAACACGATCAGCTCCACTTCCACCGAGCCGCGCGAACCGACCAGCCCGACGCGACCCATGGTCAGTCCGAAGTCGTGCCCCTTGATGGTGACGTTCTGCGTGCGAGCATCGACTTCCGCCTTGACGATTTCTGGTGGCTCCGCGTACGCCGCGTTGATCGGTAGCAGGAGGCTGGCCGCCGCGACAATGGTACGAAGTGCAAACGTGCCGTTCGCCTTTATGTAATTCGTCATTCTCGGACCTCCTCGGAGTCCGTGATGAATTACCGCAACAACGGTACCCAAGCTCTACCGTTAGCAAGTCCTTGTTGAGCTATAGATTTCGGGCAATTTCAAGATTGGCGGACGCGTGAAGTGTCCCGTATCGCCTCAATCGGGCACCGATCTGTGATTGGGAGCGGCTGCTGGCGCGCATTAGAGGACTCTTCTGAGGGAGGGATTACGAATGCGTCACGTCGCTCGCCCCGCGACCCTTCATGAGTCTTGATTCGAAGCGGCTGTAAGACGTCACGCGCGGGACAGACTATGCAGCGCGTTGGCCGGTCAAAGGCAGTTCAGAAACCTGATGGCGACGTGCCATCGAAGTGACAGACTGATGTCGCCTTGCACGCGATCACGACGACCGGCCTGACGAAACACTACGGACCGATCCGGGCGCTCGATGCGCTCGACATCACGGTTCGTGAAGGCGAGATTTTCGGCTTTCTCGGACCGAACGGCGCCGGAAAGAGCACCACGATCCGATTGCTGCTCGGGTTCCTCCGACCGACCTCCGGCGAGGGGCGCGTGCTGGGGCTCGACAGCGTCCTCGACTCGGTGGCCATTCGCGCGCGAATCGGCTACCTTCCCGGCGGGGTCGCGCTCTACGACTCGCTCACGGGAGAAGAAATCCTCGACTACCTCGGCGAGCTGAGCGGCCGGCCGCCGGTACGCAGGGCGGAGCTGTGCGACCGACTCGAGCTCTCGCCCCAAACGCTGCGCCGGCTCGTCCGCGACTATTCACGCGGCATGCGGCAGAAAATCGGGATCGTCCAGGCGCTCCAGCACGAGCCCGAGCTCGCGATCCTCGACGAGCCGAGCGAGGGGCTCGATCCGCTGATGCAGCGCGCCTTCTACGACATTCTCGACGTGTTGAAGAACGAGGGACGCACGATCTTCTTCTCGTCGCACGTGCTCTCGGAAGTCGAGCGCGTATGCGATCGCGTGGCGATCGTCCGCCGCGGGCGGCTCGTCGCCGTGGAAGAGATCGCGGCGCTGCTCGCTCGACGCATGAGAAAGGTCGACATGCGTCTCGCAGGAACGCCGCCGCGCCTCGAGGATGTGCCCGGCGTGTTGAACATCACGATCGCGGACGGACGGCTGACGTGCCAGGTGGAGGGTGATATCCGCCCGTTCCTCGCGGCGATCGTGGATGCGCCGATCGTCGACCTGACGATCGAGCCAGCGCACCTGGAAGACGCGTTCCTCGAATTGTACAAGGAGGCCGACCGGTGAACGGGCCGCTGTTCCGGCACTCCGTACGCATGCAGCGGGTGAAGCTGATCGTCGTCTCGACCGCCCTGGCGATCTGGGGATTTCTCCTGCCGGTGATCTACGCCAAGTTCGGATCGCAGGTCAGGGCCGTGTTCGACACTGGTCTTTTTCCGGCGGAATTCGCGGAGTTCGGCGGCGGAGATCTCTTCAGCCTCGCGGGTTCGGTCGCATTCGGGCTGATCCATCCGATCGCGATCATCCTGACGTCCGTGTTCTCAGTCGGCTACGCGGCATCCGCCGTCGCCGGCGAGCGGCAGCGCGGAACCTTGGAAGTGGCGCTGTCGCGGCCAGTCTCGCGCCGCGTGTTCTACCTCACGCTGCTCGTCGCCAATTTCTGCTTCGTTGCAATCAATGTCGGGTCGCTGCTCGCGGGCAGCGTCGCAGGATCGGCCTTCGCCGGCGTGATCGATCAGCTGCAGCTCAGGAACGTGCCGCTGCTCTGGTTGAACGCGATTCTGCTGTTTGGTTCCTTCGCGGCTGTGGGGCTCGCGGCGTCGGTCTCCTTCGACAGGCTCCCGCCCGCGCTCGGCGTGACGCTCGGATACGTCGTCCTGATGTACTTCCTCGACGTGCTCGGATCGCTCTGGCCCGATGCGCGATTCCTTCAGCCGTACTCGCTCTTTCACTACCTGCAGGCGAAATCGGTCTTGACGGGGACGTTCGCGGCGTTCGACGCCGCGATACTCACCGGTGTGATCGCCGCGGCGATGGGATGGGCGCTGTACGTCTTCCCGCGCCGCGACCTCGGGGCGCCGGGCTAGGATCCGCTAACGCTAACGATCGGAAGAAACCGCAGCCTTCTTATCGTTTTTGCGCGAACCGTCCTGAGTGGTGATAGCGTCTCATCCGATTATGCGAATCGGAATCATCGGCGCCGGAATGATTGGCTCGACCATGGCGAAACTCTGGTCGAACGCGGGCCATGAGATTCGACTGTCGTCGCGCCATCCCGACGCCCTGCAGGGATTCGTCTCCACGCTTGGCGCGAACGCCGCGGCGGCCACACCAGTCCAGGCCGCACGATTCGGGGATGTGGTGATGCTGACCGTCCCGCTGAGCGCGGTGCCGGGTCTCGCTCCTGAGCTCGCGCCACTGCTCGAGGGCAAGGTGGTCATCGACACCGGGAACGCATACGAAAAGCGCGATGGTCAGGCCGCGCACGACGCGACCGGCCACGCGGGCGGCTCTGCGGCATGGGCGGCCGGGTTCTTCCCGCAGGCCCGATGGGTCAAGGGATTCAACACGGTGTACTTCAAGGTGCTCGAAAGCGAAACGCACCGCGCCGGCGATCGCGTGGCCATTCCCCTCTCGAGCGACGACCGGGACGCCATGGATCTGGTCGCCGGTCTCGTGCGCGACGCCGGTTTCGATCCCGTCATCGTCGGCGCACTGGCGCGCGGCAAGGAATTCGAGCCCGGCACGCCGATCTACAACACGGGCATGAGCGGCCGCGACGTCCGCAAGGCGCTCGGTCTGTCTGCGTAGTCCGATTGGAAGACGTCGAGATCACACTGCCTGCCGAAGTGCCCCGGGTTGATCAGCCACGAATCACGAAAGACAACGGCGCACGAGCCTGATTGACGGGCCACAAAGATACCTAGACACGGAGAGTCGAACGCGTCACACGCCGCTAGTGGCGGCAGCGCGTCTCGGCCGGCGATGCCGGCCGACGTGCGACGCGTTGCATCAGCAGCGTATGCCCGGATCCCGGGCGACTCGGTGCCTCTGTGGTGAGTGATCACGGTGAACTCTGGGATCAGATGAAAGGACCGTCTCTCGCTCCCGCGCGATCGAATCATCTTTGCGATCGACCGGGCCCAAAGTCATCATAGGCGGCACCGCTGGTAACGCTGTTGTGCGCGAATCCGCGCGCCTCGGACTTTCGAGAGGGGGATTCCATGGATGTCAACGTGCTGGCTCAGCAGTCGGTCGCCACACTTGTCAGCGTGGCGTGGAAGGTCGCGGGAGCCGTTGCCTTATGGCTCGTCGGGCGGTGGTTGATCCGGTTCGCCCTGAGGCTGCTCGAGCGCACTCTCGCAAGGCAGCAATTCGATGCGACGCTCACTCGTTATTTCAGCACGGGTCTGGGTGTCTTCCTCAACGCGGCACTGGTGATCGCGCTTCTGGGATTCTTCGGTGTCGAGACCACGACGTTCGCCGCGTTGCTTGCGGCCGGCGGCGTGGCGATCGGCGTGGCGTGGGGCGGTCTGCTGGCCAATTTCGCCGCAGGCGCGTTCCTGGTGTTCCTGCGGCCGTTCAAGGTGGGCGACTTCGTGAGCGCGGGCGGCGTCACCGGCACGGTCGACTCGATCGGCCTCTTCGGAACGGCCATCAACACGCCCGACAACGTGCTGACCATCATCGGCAACAACAAGGTGTTCTCCGACACGATTCAGAATTTCTCGGCGAATCCGCACCGGCGTGTCGATCTCACGGCGGTCATCAGCGGCGCGGTCGATCACCATGTGGCCATCCGGCTCCTCAAGGAGCGCGTTGCGCAGATTCCCAACGTGTTGCCCACGCCGGCCGTTGACGTCGACGTGCTGCAGTTCACGCCGGCCGGTCCGCTGCTCTGCGTCCGGCCGTACTGCGACAACAACCACTACTGGCAGGTGTACTTCGACACGAACCGCGTCATTCTCGAGGCATTCGGCGAGGCGGGGTTCCCAGCCGCGATGCCGGTGTACGGCGTCAGGGGCATCGGAGTGCCAGTTTCTTAGGGCGAATCGCGAGAATGGACGACGAACTGCGGCGCGTGTTCAGCGAGGTGGCCGATCTGACGCCCGAGCAGCGTGCCCGTTATTTCGAGAGCCGCGCCGTTTCGGAGGTCATGCGCGCCGAGGTGGAATCGCTGCTTCGCTTCGACACCCAGCGCCGCCTTCCAGTCCTGGACGCGGCGGCGGCGTTGGCCTCGACGCTGGGCGGCGCCGTGCCGGAGCTCGGTCCTGGTGCGCGATGCGGGCCCTATGAACTTGTCCGCCTGCTCGGTCGCGGGGGGATGGGAGCCGTTTTCCTCGCCCGGCGCACTGACGGAGAGGTCGAACAGTGCGTCGCGATCAAGTTCGTACCCGACACGGCGGCGTCGGCTCTCTTTCGCGATCGGTTTCTCCAGGAACGCCAGATTCTGGCGTCGCTCACGCACCCGGGGATCACGAGACTGCTCGACGTCGGCCGCACCGCCGACGGGCACCCTTACCTGGTCATGGAGTATGTCGACGGCACGCCGATCGACGCCTATGCGGACGGCCTGCCTCTCCCTGACCGCCTCGAGCTGTTTCTCCGTGTGTGCGATGCGGTGTCGTACGCACACCGCAACCTGATCATCCATCGCGATCTCAAGCCGTCGAACATCCTGGTCGAAGCCGGCGGCCAACCCAAGCTCCTCGACTTCGGCATAGCCCGGTTCATCGGCAGCGATCGCGATCAATCGATCACGCGGGTGCAGATACTGACGCCGGCGTACGCAAGCCCCGAACAGATGCGCGGAGCGGCGCACTCGACGGCTACCGATGTGTACTCGCTCGGCGCCGTGCTCTATCGACTGCTCACCGGCCGCCCGCTGCGCGATCCCTTTGACGAACGTGTTTCGGACGCCGAGATCGGTGCGAGCGCCCCGCCCGCTCCGAGCCGCATCGCACCGCACGTCGCGCGCGATCTGGATCTTGTTGCGCTGAAGGCGTTGCGGGAAGAACCAGAGGAGCGCTATCAGTCGGTGGACGCGCTCGCCGACGACCTGCGTGCCTTCATGGACTCGCGACCGGTGCGGGCGCGCTCGGCGACCGCGTGGTACTGGACGCGGAAATTCATTCGCCGGCGCTGGTTGCCGGTGTCGGCGGTCACGGCCATCATCGCGGCGCTCGCCGCCGGCCTCTATGTCGCGAACCGCGAACGCCGCGTGGCGGAAGATCGCTTTCACCAGCTTCGTCAACTCTCGGCGCGGATCCTCGCCGTCGATGCCGCCGTCCGGAGTCTGCCGGGATCCACCAGCGCACGGCAGCAGATGGTGGCCGCGTCGATGGAGTATCTCGACGGTCTGGGCCGCGAAAGCCGCCAGGATCGCGATTTGATGTTCGAGCTGGCGAGCGGATACATCGCGCTGGCGCAGGTCCAGGGCGTGCCCACGCGGCCGCACCTCGGACAGTTCGCGGCAGCGACCGAGAGCTTGCGCAAGGCCGACGTCTTTCTCCAGAAGCTTCTCGTCGACAGTCCCGATCGGCCAGATCTGCTGGCGATGGGTGCGGAGCTCGAGCAGGACGTCATGATCATCGCCGACAGCGAGCACCATGCGGACGAGGCCCTCGACCACACACAGCGCTGCGCCGGCTATCTGAAGAAGCTGTTCGACGGCGGACGCGCCACGCCCGCTCAAAAAAAGAGCGCGATCGCGACGCTGGCCAACGTCAGCGTTTCTTACACGAACCGGCACCATCTGGCCGACGCGATCGGTGCGGCGCAGCAGATGGTTCAGCTGTCGCGCACGTCGGGGACCGAAGGCGACCTCGGACAGGGACTCAGCCTTCTGGCGAATGCACTGCGCCTTTCGGGACAGGTCGAAGCGTCGCTGCCTCCGATTCTGGAAGCGCGCCGGCTGACCGAAAGCAGCACGTCACTGAACCCCATGACGAAAGACCTCGCGCTGTACGGCGTGCTGCTGCGCCAGGGGCAGATTCTCGGCGACGATGGCATCAGCCTGAATCGTGCTGATGAAGCGATCGAGCCTCTTCGGCGGGCGTTCGATCTCATGGACCGGCTCGCCGCGCAGGATCCCAACGACAACACGAGCCGCGACCGCGCCGCGACGGCGGGACGCGAGCTCGCGGACATCCTCGTCGGCCGCGATCCCAGGCAAGCGCTCGCCGTCTACGACCGCGCGATCCAGCGTGAGCGCGAGCAGAAGCCCAGTGCGCGAACGCAACGGGAAGAGGCGCGTTTGCTCGCGCGGTCGTCGTACGCGCTGCGAAGCCTGGACCGCAGCCGCGAGGCGCGCCAGCGGATCGACGCGTCGCTCGACCTCCTGACGGCAGTCGGAGACTATCCGGCGGCGAAGATCCTCGTCGGCGACAGTGTCGTTGACGCGCTTCGCGCCCGAACGGATTTCCTGGACATGAGCGGCGACAGCGCCGGTGCGGCGCAGGCGTGCCACGAGCTGTTGGCGGACATCGCGGCTTCACATCCCGACGCGGAGCACGATCTTCGTGCCGCCGTCGATCTCTCCAGCATCGAGCTGGACTGCGCCCGGGTGGTCCGACGGGCGGGACACCCCGACGAAGCAGCGGCACTCATCGCGCGGAGCGACGGCCTGTGGGAGTCGTGGGACCGCCAGCTGCCGAACAATCCGGTCGTACTCCGTCATCGTCAGCGCGCCGCCGCCGGGACGCAATAGGTCGCCGCGTCAGTCGGAGGCGCCGCCGGCCAGGCGACGCCGGAGCCAGGCATGCGCGAAGCGCAGGTCGTGCTGGACGACATGCACGGTCTGACCGACGGCCAGGGCCGTTTCTTCGGCGGTCATGCCGCCGAAGTACCGCATCTCGACCGCCCGCGCGGCAGACGGATGCTCGCCGGCGAGCGCATCGATCGCCGCGTTGAGATCGAGGACGGAAATCAAGCGCTCGGCGCTGTCCACCGCCAGAGTAAGCGTATCCTCAACCGGCACGCGCTGAAGATCGCCGCCGCGTTTGTCGGCCTGGCGGGCACGGGCGTGATCGATCAGGACGTTCCTCATGGCTTTCGACGCGAACGCCAGGAAATGCGCCCGATCCGGAAACCGGGACTGCGATCCGCCGAAGATCCGGAGGTACGCCTCGTTCACGAGCGCTGTCGCCTGCAGCGTGTGGTCCCTGCGCTCACCTTGCAGATGCCGCCGGGCGACGCGGTGCAGTTCGGCATAGACGATCGGCAGCAGTTCGTGGGACGCACCGGCATCGCCCGCGCTCGCGCGGCGGAGCAGTTGAGTGATGTCGTCGGCGTCCACACGAAAAGTTTAGACGACAGCCGCCAAATCTCCCGCCGGATTCCGCTTTTACAGAAGAAGGGTACGCGTCTCTTTAGACCGGAGGGTTATTGTGTCTCACCGTCGCTTCTACGCCACCGCGCTCGCCAGTCTCCTGTGGATCCTTGCTGCCGGCACGGCGAGGGCGAGCAGCTTTCAAGTCGGCGACCTCACGACATTCACACAGGCCGACTGGGGCGGCACTCCTGGAACCGACGCCGGGGCCACCGCACTCCAGACCTTCTACGAAAGTGTGTATGCCTCGTCGTTCGGCATCGTCACCGTCGGTTCGACCAGCGGGTTTACCATGCGCTTCACGGACGCGAGCAGCGTGTTGGCCTACATGCCCGCCATCGGTCCATTCGCGCCGCTTGACGGCAATACGCTGAATCCCACCACCACCGCCTCCGGAGGATTCGGCGGCGAGGTGCTCGGCCTCGAGCTCAACGTCGACTTCTCGGATGCGAACGTGTTGCCGGGAACGCTGGGCGTCCCCTTCGGCGATCTGCAGCTGACAAACTTTGCTCCAGGATCGCCTTTCGAAGGGCTGACCGTCCGTCAGGTTCTGGTCGACGTGAACACGCTGCTCGGCGGTGGCACCACTGCGTTCACGATCTCGGACCTCGGGTCTCTCGTGGGCGACCTGAACGCTTCTTTTTCGGAAGGCAACCCGAGCACGTTCGCCGAGAATCACCTGAACGTGGCGACAGAGGCGGCGCCTGTCCCGGAACCGGCGACCATCGCGCTTCTGGGCAGCGGCCTCATCGGATTGGTCGCAAGGCGCCGCGGCCGCGGTCGCCAGCCGCGGGAATAGACCAACGTACGGGGTGTAGCGCGAATGCTTCAACCGAGCGAGCATCGCTCGTCCAAGGTTTCGCGCTACATCGTGTCGAAGACGCGTTCATGCGCCTGCCGAGGCGGCGCATGGCGCGCGATCCCTGAAGACCTCTCAAGCCCCAGAGGCGCTCTCCCCACAGCGGTTTCCTGACCACCGCCCTGCGACCGCTCATCCCTCCGCCCACAACGGATGTCGCGCGCTTGCTTCTACGTGATACCCCTTGCAGAATATTTCGCGGCTCAACGAGCACATTCAAAGAGATCTGGAGATCTGAGAAGCACGGTCGTGTTGTCGCGGATCGGTAGATGGACGAGGCGAGATCGCCGGGGGACGAAGTAGATGAAGGAAGTCGACGTTGCGATCGTGGGCTCGGGACCTTACGGACTGTCGCTGGCCGCGCATCTGCGCCGTCGCGGCGTGCCTTATCGGATCTTTGGTCCCCCCATGAGATTCTGGCGCACGATGCCGCCGGGCCTGAATCTCAAATCCTTCGCCTTCGCCACGAGCATCTCGGTGCCCGAAAAGGGGCACTCGTTCCCCGAGTGGTGTCGCGGGCGCGGGCTGGAGGACCGCGAGCCCTGCACGATGGAGTCCTACGCTGAGTACGGGATGTTCATGCAACAGCGCTTCGTCCCCGATCTCGAGTCGGTGGAAGTCGATCGCGTCGCGCAGGCGGGAGATCATCGCTTCGAAGTGACGCTGGCGAACGGCGAGCGGCTGACGGCACGCAACGTCATCTCGGCGACCGGACTCTCGTATCTGCAGCACACGCCCGACGAGCTGAAGGGGCTCGGCGATTGCGTCTCGCATACCTTCGACCTGCACAGGTTCGATCAGTTCTCGGGAAAGGACGTTGCGGTCGTGGGTGCCGGGGCCTCGGCCATCGAGGCGGCTGCGCTCGTGCAGGTCGCGGGCGGGCGCGCCCAGTTGCTCGTGCGCGCGGCCGAGGCGACGTTCAACACACGTTCGGCGCGGGTTCGTCCACTCACCGAACGAATCCGCAACCCCGAAACAGTCCTCGGCGCCGGCCTCAAGAACTGGGTACTCCAGACGCTGCCGTGGGGCGTCTACTTCATTCCGCCGGAGCGCCGCCTGCGTCTCGTCAAGGGATGGCTTCCACCGACGGCGCCCTGGTGGATCCGCGATCGCTTCGAAGGTGTCGACGTCCACGTCCGCACGACAGTGGTCGAGGCCACGTTGTGCGGCGGGCGCGTCAACCTTCGACTCCATACCGAAGGACAGCCTGACCGCACGACCGTCGTGGACCACGTCATCGCGGGCACAGGCTACGCGCTCGATGTCGACCGTCTCGCTTACCTCGACACGGACCTGCGCCAGCGCGTGCGGAGGATCGAGCGGGCGCCTGCGCTCTCGCTCAGCTTTGAGTCGTCCGTCCCTGGCTTGTACTTCGTGGGGCCGCTCACGGCGTTCTGCTTCGGGCCCGTCTTCCGCTTCGTCGCGGGCGCACAATTCGCGGGACCGACCATCTCGAGGCGTCTGGCCCGACAAAAGCGC
>DASSGK010000003.1:0-3708 GCA_035693505.1 Vicinamibacterales bacterium | reverse complement strand
TGGAGCTGAAATCGCTCGAGGACTGGACGATCGAGAAACAGTTCAAGTCGGTGCCGGACGTCGTGGGCGTCGCCAGTTTCGGCGGACCCACGCGCGAATACCAGGTGCGCGTCGATCCGAACAAGCTGGTCGCGTACGGTCTCAACCTGGGCCAGGTCGAGCAGCAGCTGTCGAACAACAACGTGAACGGCGGCGGCAGCTTCATCGAAGCCGGACTCCAGCAGATCAACGTGCGCACCGTCGGCCAGGTGCGCACCGTCGCTGACATCGAGAGCACCGTCCTCACAACGAAGAACGGCACGGCGCTGCGCGTCCGCGACATCGCCACCGTGCAGGAGGGCGCGAAGATTCGCCTCGGTCAGTTCGGCAAGGCGATCCACCGGGAGGACGGCCACATTCTCGACAACGACGACATGGTGGCGGGTCTCGTGCTGCTGCGAAAAGGGGCGAACGCCGACTCGACGCTGGAGGCGATTCACGCCAAGGTGCAGGAGCTGAACGACCACCTTTTGCCGCCAGGGGTGAAGGTCGTCCCGCATCTGGATCGCAGCGATCTTCTCCACCTGACGACCCACACCGTGATGCACAACCTTACGGAGGGGATCGTTCTCGTGTCCGTCATCCTCTTCGTATTCCTGGGCAACGTCCGCGGCGCGCTGATCGTCACGCTGACCATTCCGTTCTCGCTCTTGTTCGCGGCCATCTGCCTGAACCTCCGTCACATTCCGGCGAACCTGCTGTCGCTCGGCGCGCTCGACTTCGGGATGATCGTCGAAGGCGCGGTGGTGATGATCGAGAACATCGTCCGCATGCTCTCGCATCGTGAGAAGGAGTCGACGCGCTCGGTGGCGCAGCAAATCAGCGCGGCGGCACACGAAGTCCAGCGGCCGGTGTTCTACTCGATCGCCATCATCATCGTGGCCTATCTGCCGATCTTCACGCTCCAGGCGGTCGAGGGGCGCTTGTTCAAGCCGATGGCATGGACCGTGGCCTTTGCGCTGCTCGGCGGGCTGCTGTTCTCGATGATCGTCGGGCCCGTGCTCGCCAGCCTCGTGTTTCCCCACGGGACCAGGGAGTGGCACAACCCGGTGATGGTCACCCTGACGCAGGTGTACGGTCGCGCCTTGAAAGTCGCCATCGATTGGCGATGGGTGACGGTTTCGCTGGCAGCGTTCGCACTCGCCGGCACGTACCTCTTGAGCCGAACGATTGGATCGGAGTTCCTGCCGCATCTGGACGAGGGCGCGATCTGGGTCCGCGGAACCCTCGCACCCAGCACCGGGCCGACCGAGGGCATCCGTGTGGCGAATCAGGTGCGCGTGCTCCTCGCGTCGTTTCCCGAAGTCACCACGGTGACGAGTCAGGTCGGCCGGCCCGACGATGGCACCGACACGACCGGATTCTTCAACACCGAGTATTTCGTCAACCTCAAGCCGAAGGAGGACTGGCGGCCCGTGTTCCATGAAGACAAGGAGGCGCTGATCGCCGCGATGAACCGGGAGCTCGACAAGACGCCGGGCGTGTTGTGGAACTTCTCGCAACCCATCGCGGACAACATGGAAGAAGCGGTCAGCGGCGTCAAGGGCGAGCTCGCGATCAAGGTCTACGGAGACGATCTGCGAGCACTCGAAGACACGGGAGAAAAGATCGTCAACGTGATGCACACGATCCCTGGCATCCAGGACCTCGGGCTGTTTCGCGTGCTGGGTCAGCCCAACCTCAACTTCACGGTCGATCGCGATGCTGCCGCGCGTTATCAGATCAACACCGCCGACGTTCAGGACGCGATTCAGACCGCGATCGGGGGCAACGCCCTCACGCAGGTGCTGAAAGGCGAACAGCGGTACGACCTCGTCATGCGGTACCTGCCGACGTACCGCAGTACCCGCGAAGCGATCGAACAGACTCGTCTCGTCGCGCCGTCCGGAGAGCGCGTATCGCTCCGGCAGCTCTGCACCGTCGACGCCGCGGATGGAGCGTCCGAGGTGTACCGCGAGGGAAATCAACGATATGTGGCGATTAAGTACGGCGTGCGCGGTCGCGACCTGGGGAGCGCCGTGGAGGAGGCGATCGCGAAAGTCAACAAGCAAGTGAAGCTGCCGGTCGGCTATCGCATCGACTGGGCCGGCGAATACGCGAGCCAGCAGCGCGCGCAGCGGCGGCTGGCCATCGTCATCCCGCTCACCCTGGTGGTGATCTTCATGATTCTCTATTCGATGTTCGGCTCGATGAAATGGGCCGGCCTGATTCTCGCCACGGTCGCCATGGCCCCGGTCGGCGGCATCACGGCGCTGTTCCTGACGGGCACGAACTTCAGCGTGTCGTCGGGCATCGGATTCCTGGCGCTCTTTGGCGTGTCGGTGCAGACCGGCGTCATCATGGTCGAGTACATCAACCAGCTGCGTTCGCGCGGCTACACGATCCTCGACGCCGCCAAGGAAGGCGCGATTCAGCGCTTCCGCCCGATCTTCATGACGATGCTGGTGGCTTCACTGGGACTGGTCCCGGCGGCCATCTCGCACGGGATCGGGTCGGACTCGCAGCGTCCCTTCGCCATCGTCATCGTCGGTGGGTTGATGGCCGTCCTGGCGATGAGCATCTTCCTCTTGCCGTGCCTGTACGTCTGGATCGCGCGGGACGGCGACGCCTTGCCGGCCCCCGATGCCGAGTTCGCCGAAGGAGAGTAGACGCGCGATGACGAGAGACGAGGTGCGAGCGCGCATCGTGGAGATCGGCATCGTGCCGTCCATCCGGCTGCAGTCGGCGGAGGATGCGCGGTTTGCGGCGGAGACGATCGCGCGGGCAGGCATTCCGATCGTCGAGGTCACGATGACGGTGCCCCAGGCCGTCAGCATCATCGAAGAGCTCGCGGGGCGCATGCCCGATCTGATCGTCGGCGCCGGGACGATCTTCAGCGTGGAAACGGCCCACCGTTGCGTCGATGCCGGCGCCCGGTTCATCACCAGCCCCGGTCTGGACCTCAAAGTCGTCGCCTTTGCGCTCAAAGCCGACATTCTTGCTGTCCCCGGTGCGCTCACGCCCACAGAAGTGACGGCGGCGTGGCAGGCGGGCGCGGACTTCATCAAGATTTTTCCGTGCGCCCAGGTCGGAGGGGCGAGCTACATCCAGGCGCTGAAAGGACCGTTCCCCGACGTCCTGTTCGTCGCCGCGGGCGGCGTCAACCAGCAGACTGCCTCCGAGTTCATCACCGCGGGAGCGGCGGCGGTTGGCGTTGGCGCTGAATTGATCCCGAAGAAAGCGGTCCAGCACCGGGATGACCACTGGATCACGGAACTGGCCCGGCGTTTCCTGCACAGCGTGCAGGATGCGCGAGGGAATCGGAACGACGTTGTCGATCGACGAGAGCGGTGAGGCCATGCCCCACGCTCACCATAGAGTGACGAGGACGGCACCGGCCGGCAATAAGGTAACGCTGGCAGGTGTGGTGATGATCGTTGTCGTCGTTGCCGGCCTGACATCGCAGGCGCAGAGACCCGAGCGGCAGCAGGAGGTCAAGGTCCCCGGTATCGAGGTGTCTCTCAAAGTTGGCTGGCAGCTGCTCTTTCATGACGGGTGTCGATTCGCGGTGCCGGGCTCCTGGCGCCCGGATGCCGACGTCAGTTTCGTGAGGGCGCCTGACGGCAGCAACCTCTCGGTCCGAATGTTCAAGATCGCGAGTTGGTCCGCGCACAAGGCGCAGATCAAGGC
>DASSGK010000002.1:0-2536 GCA_035693505.1 Vicinamibacterales bacterium | reverse complement strand
GTCAGGGGAACGTTCCGACGTCCGCGATCACCGCCTCGAGAAGTTTCCGGAGTTGCCGCAGCCTGGCCGGGCCGAGATGTCCCAGGAGGGCCTTGGGCATGCGCCGCACGTGGACGTCCAGATCGTGCAACAGCGCCAGCCCGGCCTCGGTGATGCCGACCTCCACCACCCGCCGATCGCGGCTGCTCCGCACGCGCGCGACCAGCCGCCGTGCCGTGAGGCGATCGACGACCCGCGTCACGTCCGGGTCGCGCGCAATCATGCGCTCACCGATGTCGCTGCAGGTCAGCCGCGTAGGGTGACTGCCGCGAAGAATCCGCAGGACGTTGTACTGGCTATTCGTGAGCCCGGCGGTCGTCTTCAGGAAGACGCCCCACGGTTCGACGACGCGAGCCGCGGCGATCCGTAACCCCAGCAGGACTTCCTGCTCTGCCGAGGCAAACGCGCTTTTCTGCTTGAGTTGCTTGGCGACGACCCCAGTCATGTGGCGAGACAATAGTCGTTCGAACAACTATCGTCAAGAGGTATTTATCCTGCAACCTGCAATCGAGTGACAGGTGTGTGCAAGCCGGGGGGCGGTAGGAGCCTACGCACTGACGGACGCCCTGGCGGCGAACGCTTCGAGCGCCATCGCCACGTGCAGTGCCGCTCCGATCGGGAGGGCTGATTCGTCGACGGTGAATTTCGGGTGGTGCACGTTGTGCCGCGTCTGCCAATCGGCGTGGCTGACGCCAATGAACGCAAAGCAACCCGAAATGCGCTGCTGGTAAAAGGCGAAATCCTCGCCGCCCAGGATCGGATCCATGCGGCGAACGTTCTCGGCGCCGACGAGGCCCTCCGCCGCTCGCCGTGCGATGTTCCAGGCCGGCTCGTCGTTGATCGTCGGCGGAAATTCCGGGATGGGGTACGAGACCGCGACCTCACAGCGGTTTGCCGTGGCGATGCCCGTCGCGATCTCTTCGATCCGCCGCTTCAGGCGCAGCAGGTCTTCCTTCGAAAGGCTGCGGAACGTACCGCTCATGCGGACTTCTTCAGGGATGACGTTCATGGCGTCGCCTCCGTGGATCGACCCGACCGTCACCACGGTTGGCGCAAACGGATTCGTTTCGCGTGACACGATCGTCTGCAGTTCAACGACGATCTTCGCCGCGCACGAGACCGGATCGATGGTCAGGTGCGGCATCGCGCCATGACCGCCCTTCCCTCTGACCGTGATCTCGAACGCGCCGGTCGCCGCGAGGATCACCCCCGCGTTGCTCATCACGACACCCGTCGTCGCGCCAGGCCACACGTGCAAACCGAAGATCTGTTCGACGTCGGGCGACTGCAGAGCGCCCTCGTCGCACATCCGATCCGCGCCCGCGCCACCCTCCTCCGCCGGCTGGAAAATGAGCTTCACGACTCCAGGCAGCTCCGATTCACGTGTCTTCAGCAGCCGCGCGGCGCCAAGCAGCATCGCCGTGTGACAGTCGTGACCGCACGCATGCATCTTGCCGTCGATTTCGCTTCGAAACGGCACGTCGGCTTCTTCGTGAATTGGCAGCGCGTCCATGTCGGCGCGCAGCGCGACGCAAGGTCCTGGTCCGCTGCCGATCGTCGCGACGACGCCGGTCTTGGCGACGGAGTGCCGATACGGAACGCCAAGATCGTCGAGCGTGGCCCGCACCAGCCGGCTGGTCTCGACTTCCTCGTACATCAACTCAGGATGGCGATGGAGTTGCCGCCGCAGATCGACAATCCACGTGGCAATGGCTTTCGCGTCATCGAGCAGCGTCGGCGCCGGGAACGGTGTCATGGCGGGCAAGCATACATCCACCTGCTGTGGTACAAAACGCTTCGAGGCGAGACGGCGCGGCCGGCGGCTCCGCCGGATGAAGCTGGACGAGGTCGCGATGATTGAGATCCGCGCTGAGCATCCGGACGATATCGACGCGATTCGGAACGTCAACGAATGCGCGTTCGATTCGCCCGTGGAACCCGGATTGGTCGACCGGCTTCGAGCCTCGAACAAGGCCGTGGTTTCGCTCGTCGCAACGCACGGCGATCGGATAGTGGGACACATCTTGTTCTCGCCGGTCACGATCAGCAACGCGCCTGAGACGATTCGAGCTGTTGGCCTCGCGCCCATGAGTGTCCTGCCCGAATACCAGCACCAGGGAATCGGCTCGCGCCTGGTACGCGACGGCCTCGCTGCCTGCAAAAAGGCAGGCTTCGACATCGTCGTCGTTCTCGGCCACATCGACTACTATCCGCGCTTCGGTTTCACTCCAGCGGCGAACTATGGACTGGAGAACGAGTACGACGCGACCGACGCCTTTATGGCGCTGGAACTCCGCGAAGGCGCTCTCGAAGGGATCAACGGCTTGGTGAGGTTCGCATCCGAGTTTCGCGAGACGGGATGCTGAGAGAGGGTCGATCGGCGCGGGCACGTCGCGCTGAGGAGATACTCGCGCTCCTGTTCGCCGCGGCCGTCGTCGTCGCGGGCGGAGCGGCGATCTACTTCGTCTCCACCATTTCCGTGCACTCCGACCCCGCG
>DASSGK010000001.1:0-2184 GCA_035693505.1 Vicinamibacterales bacterium | reverse complement strand
GCCGATGTAGAACGTGTAGGGCTGGCTCGGTACGCCGGCGGCCGCCTTCGTCCGCCCGCCGCGAAACGGTCCGATATTCCGCCAGCGCATCTCCGCGAACAGGCTCGGGCTCACCTGCGGCGCCTGTTGCGCAGGCACGTGAACGACCAGGGTGCCGGCCAGAATCAGACTGAAAGCGCTGATGGTTGCGAAGCGGCGGAATGACATCGTGACATTCTAGCCGCTCTACTCCCAGCGAAAGACTCTCGCCGACAGCGCGGTGCCCAGGACGCAGACGATGGCGAGCGCGCCGATGTCGCCGAGGTGCGCGGACCACGCGTCGCCTTTCAAGATTCCCTGGAGCAGCGAGACCGCGTAAGTCAACGGCAGCACGCGCGCTACCGCCCGCAGCGAAGGCGGCATCATGGCGAGCGGCACGAACAGGCCGGACAGTCCCAGCATGGGATACAGGATGGCGCCGCCGAGCGGCTGCGCAAAGCGGGCGGTCGGCACGATGCTCGCGATGACGAATCCGATCGCGAGAATGCTCAGGGTGCTGAGCAGCAGCGCGATCGTCAGGCCGAACACCGGCACGTCGATCTTCAGCGGATAGTACCGTTGGCCGGCGAGCACCATCAGCAGCAGTGTCGCCGCCGAGAGCAGCAGCTTGACGAGCACGTGCGCGGACAGGATCGTCTGCGGGCGCAGGGGCGTCGCTCGCAGCCGCTTCAAGATGCCGCCTTCCCGGTAGATCGAGATGATCGTCACGAGCGACAGCACCGCGCTGATCGCAATCATCATGGCGGCAAACACCGGCACGTCGACGCGCGCGATTTCACCGCCGCGGAGCGCCCGCATGCCGCTGGCCCCTGCGAGACGGCCGAACCCGACGAAGATCGCCACGGGAATCAGGATCGTCCCGAGCGCACCCAGCGGCTCGCGCATGAAGATCTTGATCTCGAGCCACGTCAGCTTCAGAAGGCCTCGCCACATCGATGACCGCCTAACTTAGTAGGAGCGCGAAGGCTTCAGCCGAGCGATCGCCGCGAAACACACGAAACACACGAAACGCACGAAACGCACGACACACACGAAACGCACGAAACGCACGACACACACGACACACACGACACACACGAAACGCACGAAACGCACGAAACACGCGAAACTCACGACACACACGAAACGCGCGAAACGCGCGAAACGCACGAAACCGTACCCCCGTAGCGCGAAGGCTTCAGCCGAGCGATCCATGGTCCGAGGCAAACAGATCTCTCCAGCGCCCGATCTTCGCGGTTCGATTCTCTCCGCCTGGCGGACGAGCAACCGCGTGACGATCGACCTCGTGGCTCAGTTGCCGCCCGCGTTGATGAGCGCGGTCGTGCCAGGCATTCCGACGCGTCCCATCCGCGCGATTGCGGCGCACCTGCACAACTCCCGCTGCTGGTGGATCAAGATGCTCGGGGCAGAACACGGGATCACCGTGCCGCTCCGCGTCGACCATCGCACCGTCACCCGTCGTCAACTCGTCGCCGCGCTCAAACGCAGCGGCAAGGGTATCGAGGCGCTGTTGCAGTTCGGGATCGCGGCTGGCGGCACGCTGCCGCGGACCAGGGCGTACGTGTGGCGCAATCTGCCGCTGGACGTCGGTCACGTGATGGCCTACTTCGTCGCGCACGAAGGGCATCATCGTGGCCAGATCGTCATGGCGGCCCGTCAATTGAATCAACGCCTTCCGCGACCTGTGACCAACGCGCTCTGGTGGTGGTTGGAGCCAACGTCCCGCCGGAACTCAGGCCATCGTCAGTCGTAGCGCAGCGCCGGATGCCAGGTGGTGCCGCGCCCTTCAGGCGTGAGATCGAACAGATTCCACAGCGGCCATACCAGGTCGACGTGGCGTCCGTCCTGACCCTTGTCCGGCTTGAGAAAGAGCAGTTCGCTGCTCCACGTGTGATAGATGCCGCCTTTGCGGCGGGCGAAGACGTTCATGGTGGGGATCTGCGAACCCTTGTCGGTCTCGCCGTGGTAGTCGTGGTTGTAGGTATTGCCAGCCGACGACAGTAACCGCAGGTTGTTCCAGCCGCGGCCGTTCGCGAACTCCTTGATGCGTTCGATCGGCGACTTCGCAACCACGGCCATGTTCGCGCGCTGCGTGACGTGCGGCGCCTGCCCGTTGAGGCCGTCGAGAATCGACGTGCACGAACT